>JAFULE010000182.1 GCA_017483235.1 Faecalibacterium sp.
ATCGCGGGCCATCTGCTGAACATGGCCCCTCCGCTGCTGTGGCAAAGCTTTTTTCTGCCGCCGTCCAGCGTAACCGTGCTGAACACCGAAGAGCAAACCCCCGGCAGTGCGGCCTGTCGCTGCCAGCTGATGGGCGACACCGCCCACCTGCGCGGCAGCGGCGAGCCGGTCAGCGCCATGGGCGCCTTTGGCCCGGTATGTGACGAAAGCCGACCGATTTTTTGACAATCCCTAAACAAACAACCGCCCCATCCGGCTTGCCGGATGGGGCGGTTTTCTGTTTTATAAACACATCTGGTAAAGGGAATAGCTCTGAATCAGGCACAGGCCCGCGCACGCCATCGAAAACACAATGTTCCACACCCGGTTATACAATGGCTTTTCGCCCAGCTCGCGCCAGAGGATGCCGCAAGCTGCCACAATACAGAAACTGAAGAACATGCCCGTTCTCCCGCTGGACACCCCTGCGCCGGGGGTAAAGCCGATGGCCGCCTGGGTCATGCCGCCCAGTGCCATGATCCCCCACACCTGCACACTTGCCCGACTAACACCGAAGGCCGCCAGTACGTTCAGCAGACACAAAGCAAACAGACCGTAGCCCAGCAGCATGGGCAGATAGCTCATCAAAGCGCCGCTGTTGGTAAAGGTGATGTAGCCACGGCCATTGTAGGCGTCGGTGATTGCAGTAAGCTGTGGAACGACCTGCTGCATCTGATAACGGAACAAACTCAGCGGCAGCAACAGCAAACAGGGCAGCATTCCGATCAGCCGCGCCGGCAGGCTGGCCTTTTTCTTCCACAGTGCCAATGCACTCAGCAGTGCAAACAGATAAAACAGGCTGTCGCGGCCGTATACGTTCGGCGCAATGGCGCCGGATACACCGATCTCGATTTTTTTCAGCAGTGACAGCATGGGGTAATCCAGATAAAATGAAAAGATATCCACCTGTGTGCGCAGCGCATTGCCCGGACAGGTAAAAATAAACAGCATCGATGCTGCGGCCAGCCCCAGCTGTGCCCAAAGCCCTGCCGGCAGCTTTTTATCCCGGACCGCAATCATTGCGGCACCCATCAGCAGCAGTGCAGCAATCAGAATGGCGGCCTGCTCCATATTGCAGCCCAACACCAGCGGTACACTGTACAGCACCCAGTGCCAGCCGCTTACGGTCTGGCCGCGCAGGGTGCGAAACACGCCCATCAAACCCGCCAGTCCAAACAGCAATGCCCACAGGTAGGTTACGGTTGTAACTACCCACCCGGCCGAGGTCAGGTAGTGCCACTGGTACAAAAACACCAGCATACAGATCAGCCGACTGCCGGAAGTGCTGCGCTCCTGCCGTACCGCATAGGCGATCAGCCACGCGAGCAGCGCCACCACCACCGGATTCAGCAGCCGCCATACAATCACCGGCGCAGTGGCAAAAATACAAACCAGACCGTTGATCAGCACCCGGCTGGACCAATCGGCATATTCCAGCTTCATTTCGGCAACCAAAGCGGCGAAATCCAGCGGATGCGCCAGCAGATTACCGTAGTGCCCCGCATCACCCCGAATGTCGGTCAGACACAGATGAAACACCAGCATTGCAGCATACAACACCGCAAAGGCGCAGGCCGGGCTTTTCAGCCATCGCGCAACTTTATTCTTCATGCCGCGCCCCCCTTCAGCATCTGTCCTGTATGCACCAGAATATTGTGGTGGTTGGTTTCGTACAGCACACAGATCTCATACCGGGAAAAAGGCGGCGTCAGTTCCTCTGTTCTTACCATGGCAGCAATGCCGCTGTAGCTCTGGTTGATGCCATCATTCGCCACAGTTTCCAATTCTTCCCGGCAGACCATAGTGGTGGACAGCTGACGATATTCGCCGCTTTGTGTATCGTACAGCGCAACATGATTTTTCCACCACTGGATCACCTCGCCCGCAATCAGCACATGGCCATCCAGAGTGATCAGCTCCTCATTGCCGCCCTCGGTCAGCTGCCACATCAGCCCTGCCGGCACCGCTTCGGTATAGACGGTCGCATCCACCGGCCTGCTGCGCTGCACATCGGCCCGCACCAGCAGTGCAAAGCCCAACAGGGCCGCTACCATCAGCGCCCCTGTTATCAGATAGGCTGTCAGCGGCAAAGGCCGTGTATTCTCCTTCATTTTAGCCCTCCGTTCCTCCGCTTCTGTCGTCTATTGCGCACAGAAAACGCTTACCACTGCAATAATACCCCATTGCCCGTTAAATTTCAATGTACCGCCTTCTGCTGCAATATGGTATACTGATAAAAACATCGGAAAGGAGCATTGCTATGGTTCCCATTCGTTCTGCCGCTCTGATCGGATTAGGCGCACTGGGCATTCTGTTCGGCAAGCCTTTGTCAGAGTATCTGGGCAGCGGCTTTACGGTCATTGCCGATCCCGCCCGCGCCGCCCGCTACCAAAGCAGCCCCATCACCTGCAACGGCCAGCCGTGCCATTTTGGTTTTACCGCGCCCGAACAGGGCACCCCCGTTGACCTGATCCTCGTAGCAGTCAAGGCCACCCAACTGGTGCAGGCCGTGCAGGACATCGCCCGTTTTATCGGGCCGGACACGGTGATTCTCAGCGTGCTGAACGGCATTACCAGCGAAGAGGTACTGGAGGCCGCCTACCCCGGCCACACCCTGTACAGCGTGGCCATTGGGATGGATGCCACCCGTACCGACCGCACTCTTGTGTATAAAAACGCCGGAAAAATACAATTTGGAGAAAAAGATGGTCAAATCAGCGCTCGAATGCAGCCGGTGGCCGACCTGCTGACCGCCTGCGGCATTGCCAACGACCCCTGCACTGACATTCTGTATAAGCAGTGGAACAAACTGATGATCAACGACGGCCTGAATCAGGCGGCTGCCGCCTATCGCCTGACCTACGGCGGGCTGAACGCCAGCGAAGAAGCCCGCGCCCGGCTGCTGACCGCCATGCATGAAACGGTGGTGGTGGCCAATGCCGAGGGCATTGCCCTGCCTGCCGACGCCCCCGAACGCTGGATCGCCGGCCTGCCCGGGATGAAGCCGGACGGCATGCCCAGCATGCTGCAGGATGTGCTGGCCCGCCGCCCCACCGAAGTGGAGGAGTTTGCCGGCATTGTGCGCCGCCTTTCCGCAAAGCACGGCCTTGCCACCCCGGCCAACGACTGGTTCTACCACACCATCCGCGCCATCGAAGCCGCATACTGACCCCACCGCCCTGCTGCACCGCCGGTGCTGCAGGGCTTTGATTTGTAAAATTTTGCCCGCTTTTCTTGCACCAAACCGGGCCGGTGGTATACAATAACGGAAATTCATTCCTTTCGGAGGATTGCCATGTCTTTGTTTGGTTTTAATTACACAAAACCCGGCCCCGGGGTGGATAAAAACGCCCCCCGCAAAAAGGGCCTTGCCCGCACAATCGAACTGTTGGGCCGCGATTTTGGAGATTACTGGAAAGCCGGTTTTCTGTTTGGCCTGTGCTGCCTGCCCGCTGCTTTCTGTATTTATTCCGCTGCAGCCACCGGCGCGCTGGTGTTTGTGCTTGCCGGCGGTGTGTGCAGTGCGCTGGCCGGCCCGACCCTTACCGCTTTATACGATACGGTGCTGCGCACCCTGCGGGACGAGCCGGGCTACTGGTGGCATGTGTACAAACGGGCCTACAAACGCAGCTTCAAGGCGTCCCTGCTGCCGGGCGCCGTTACCGGCCTGTTGATCGGACTGGAGGTATACTGTTTTTCTGCCGCTTTGTCCACCGGGCAGTTTTCGGCCGGCATGCTGCTTGCTCTGCTGCTGAGCGTGTTTGTTCTGACCGCAGTGTGCAGCAGTTTCTGGCCCCAGTTGGCCCTGCTGGAGCTGCCCAACGCCACCCTTCTGCGCAACAGCGTGCTGTTGTTCTTCGCATTCTTTCCTCGGGCAGCCCTTGCCGCCATGCTGCAGCTGCTGTACTGGGGGCTGATTGCCCTGTTTGTGCCGGTGTCGCTGCTGCCGTTCTGCGTCACTGGCTTCTGGCTGCCGGTTCTGGCTGCCGGGCAGGCCATTTATCCTGCGCTGGATAAAAGCTTTTCTATCGAAACTACGCTGGCGCAGCAGCGTGAAACCCGATCCGAATAATTCCACAACAAAAAGCTCCGGATGGACACAGAACCATCCGGAGCTTTTGTTATTATTCTGCGATTGCTACGGCGCCGTTCACCTCGTCCGGGTCGCGGAACGAAGGCACCACAGCCTTCATCGCGCGGCGTACCTCGCCGGCTTCCAGCTTGGTACGCCCCTGCTGCACCGCATTGTGCAGCCGCACCAGCCGCCGCTCTACCTCATCCCGCTGCAGGGGGGTGTCGCGCTCGATAAAGATCATTTCGTTTTCGGTCTTATCCAGCTTTTCGGTTTTGATCAGCAGTTCCTCGTACAATTTTTCACCGGGGCGCAGGCCGATCTCCACAATATCGATATCCTCATAGGGCCGCATGCCCGAAAGCCGGATCATATTTTCGGCCAGTTCCAGAATTTTAACCGGCTTGCCCATGTTCAGCACAAACAGCTCGCCCCGCCGGGCCATGGCACCCGCCTGCATCACCAGCTGGCTTGCTTCGGGAATGGTCATAAAATAGCGGGTGATCCGTTTGTCGGTCACGGTGACCGGGCCGCCCTTTTCGATCTGCTTCTGGAACAGCGGGATCACCGACCCGTTCGAGCCCAGCACGTTACCAAACCGCACTGCCGAAAAGGCAGTAGCACTGTCGGTACGGCACTGGATGATCATTTCGCACATCCGCTTGGTGGCACCCATGATGTTGGTGGGGTTTACCGCCTTATCGGTAGAAATAAGGATGAACTTTTCCACCCCGTATTTTTCGGCAGCATTGGCGGTATTGTAGGTGCCGAACACATTGTTCTTCACCGCCTCGCAGCTGCTGTGCTCCATCAGGGGCACATGCTTATGGGCCGCCGCATGAAACACGATCTGCGGCCGGTAATGGCTGAACACCGCATCCAACCGGTCCGGATCCTGCACCGAGCCGATCTCCACCACCAGGTCCAGTTCGCTTCCATATTTGCGCAGCAGCTCCTGCTGAATGGAATAGGCGTTGTTTTCGTAGTTGTCAAATACCACGATCCGCTTCGGATTGCACTTGGCAACCTGACGGCACAACTCGCTGCCAATGGAACCGCCGCCACCGGTTACCAGCACCACCCGATCGCGGTAAAAATCGCGGGTAGTTGCATCGTTTACCTCCACACTGTGGCGGAACAGCAGGTCTTCGATCTTCAGTTCGCGGATCACGCGGCGCTCGCCCGCCCAGGTATTCTGCCGGTCGCTGAAGGGGAAGTCGTACAGCTTGATCTTGCAGCCGGTTCGGCTGTAAAAATCGTACAGATGCTGGGTGGTGGCGCTGTCAATGGAGGGCAGGGCAATAAAAATTTCCTGCACCGGCATCCCCTTCAGGGTCTCGATGATCTTTTCGTCCTCGTGATACACCTTCAGGCCGGCGATGCGGCTGCCCACCTTCTCCTGATCCTTGTCGATGTAGCAGATGGGCCGGTAATGGGATGCACTGCTGCAGGCCAGTTCTTCGGCCAGCAGGGCACCCACCTGCCCGGCGCCCACAATGGCCACGCCGATCTTGTTCCATTCCATCTCGCTCACATTCATGTGGCGATAGTACTGCTGGTACACAAAGCGGGAGGTCAGACTGAGCACGTTGAACATGGCCACGATCGAAGCGCTTTGCCAGATGCCCATATACACCACCGGGCGCAGCAGCCAGGTGAAAAAGGCTGCTGCCAAACCACCCAGAATGTCGGCCGCCACCATGGTCAGATACGCCTTGGTATTGGTATAGCGCCATACATTGGCGTACACCCGCAGCAGGCCGCGGGCCGCAAACAGACACAGCGCAAACACGACCGCATTCAGCAGATACTGCCCGGGCGTCAGGATGTGACTGCTGGTAGTGAAAGCTGCCACCACCACCGAAAACAGATATACACACGCAAGCAGGGCCAGGTCGATAAAAGCCAGCAGCCACTTGCGGCGGTTTCTTACAAAAGATTGATAAACCATTACAACGTCTTTTTCTTTCTGTTATTCCTGCTCAATCCATGCGGCCAAAGATGGTCACACTGACCGGCTGCAGGCTTACCCTGCCGCTGCACAGCAGATCGGCACCCCGCCACAGGCTGGAGGATACGCCGTCGCACAGCAGTTTCCACTTGCCGGCGGGCAGTTTCACTTCGTGAGGCTTATTTTCCGGGTTGTAATACACCGCCAGCGCCTGCCAGGGGGTGTTATCTTCCGGCTTGGCAGCCAGCTGCCAGCCCACCAGCGGCCGTTCGGTGCAGAAAAACTCGATGGCCTCGGCGCTTTCGCGGCTCATATCGCCCAGCCGGGGGAAAGCCGCCCGCAGCCCGATCAGGCCACGGTAGTAATCCACCAGACTGTGGAACCGGTCGGCCCGTGCCCACTCCATCCGGTTGATGCTGATATGGCTTTTGTAGCTGTTTTCTTCGCCCCACTTGCTGCGGCCGAACTCTTCGCCCGCCTGCATAAAGGGCATACCCTTGCAGGTCAGATAGATACCGGCCGCCATCCGGTTCTGGGCCAGCACCTCGGGGTGCATGGTGTCGTAGTCCGGTTTTTCATCCACCGGGGTATGGGTGAGCACCAGCTTATCCCACAGGGTAAAATTATCGTGGGCCGAAACATAGCTGACGATCTGATTGGGGCTTTTGGGCAGCAGAGTATCACTGCGGCACCATGCTGCCACCGAAGAGCCGATATCCCAGCTCTTTTCGGTGTATCCGTTTACATAACCGGGGTCGCGGCCTTCAAAGCAGCTGCCCTTGATGGCATCGCGGGTGGCATCGCAGAACACGCCGATGCGGTTGGACAAGCAGCGCAGATGCATCTTGTCGGCAGCGGTCTTTTTCAGGGTGCTGGCACCGCCCTGCCAGGGCTCGCCGTACATCAGGATCTCCCGCCCGCCGGGCAGCTTATCCAGTGCGGCACGGGCGGCGTTCATGGTATCGGCATCGTACAGGCCCATCAGGTCAAAGCGGAAACCATCCAGATGATATTCCTGCGCCCAATACACCAGCGAATCGATCACATAGCGGCGCACCATCGAACGCTCGGTTGCCACTTCGTTGCCGCAGCCCGATCCGTTGGAGGGCGTGCCGTCCGGATTCTGGCGGAAGTAGTAGTAGGGCACGCAGTTGTTGAACACATTTTCCCACCGGTACATGTGGTTATAGACCACATCCATCACCACACCGATGCCGGCGCTGTGCAGTGCGGCGATCATCTGTTTGACTTCGTTGATACGCACCTCGCCCCGGCGGGGATCGGTGGAATAACTGCCCTCGGGCAGGTTGTAATTGATGGGATCGTAGCCCCAGTTGTACTGGCCCGCCAGATTTTTACTTTCGTCCACACTGCCAAAATCGTAAAAAGGCATCAGCTGCACATAGGTAACACCCAGCCGCTTCAGATATGCCAGACAGGTGGGATGCACCCCGTCAAAGGCAAGGGTGGTGTTTTCCTGGGTAAAGGCCAGATATTTGCCCCGCCAGCTCAGCCGCACGCCGCTGGACGGGTCGGCCGAAAAATCGCGCACACTGGCTTCCCACACCACCCGCTTATGCTCGGGAATGTTGGGGCGGCAGTCTTTTTCCCATCCACGCGGATTGGTGGAAGGCAGATCCACGATCATGCTGCGCACGCCGTTCAGGCCGGCAGCTTTGGCATAGGGGTCGGCGGTTTCGACGGTGCTGCCGTTCACTGTAACCAAATAGGTATAATACTGGCCATGCCGCTCGCCGGGCAGGTACAGGCTCCACACACCGCGGCGGCCCTGCTGCATGGGCAGTTCCTGCTGTACAAAACCGCCGTCGCCCGCGGCATACAGCCGCACGCTCACCGCCTGTGCAGTGGGAGCCCACAGCTGCAGGGTCGTGCCTTCGTGGGTGTATACGGCACCCAAGGGGCCGTCGTAGGTGTATTCCAGTTCAAACGCTTCGCTCTCAAACAGTTTTTTCAGGGTCTGCGGGGTGGTAATCTCCATAAGAAGGTGCCGCTCCTCTTTTGTCGTTTTTAATAGGGTGCGCTTTTTTTGCGCAGGCTCTTCCGCCGTACAGCCGCAAACCGCCGGGCGGACATAAAAATACATAGTACTATCATACCCAACATTCCCTTTTATTGCAAGAGCCACCGCCACTTTTCACCCCGCTTTTTCCAAAAAGAGCAACCGGTTGCACTGCTGCGGCAAAATCAACCCGCTGTCTTTTTCTTTGGGCAGTTTCGTGGTACAATAACGAAAGAACAACCAACAGGAGGGTGTGCCATGGCAACTGGAAAAGACTGGGAATCCCTGATGAACGGAGTATTCGGCAGCGGCGGCAGGCTGAACTTCACCCCCGGCGCTGATGCCGCGGCCGACCCGCTGGCCGACCTGCAGAAGGCGCTTGTAGAGCAGCAGCGCGCACTGGACGAAAAGCTGAAGGCCCAGACCACTGCCCTGCGCAAAAGCGAGCAGACCGCCCAACAAGCGCTGGAGGACAGCCGCACCATGCTGGAGAATATGGAGGCCGACGGCCTTTTGGCCAAAGGCACCACACAGGTGGCGCCTGAACAGCGCGGCAGCTTTGAAGGGCTGGCCGCACAGGTAAAAAAGACAGTGCTTGGGCAGGACCCCTTTGTGGACAGCCTTGTGCGGGCCATGCGCCGCCCCTTTGTGCTGGGCGCTGAAGGCACTGACGCCCGCAACGTGATCCTGATCACCGGCGCCGAGGGCACCGGCCGCCACTTTGCGCTGACCACAGTGGCCCGCGAGATGGCCGCCCGGGGCCTTTTGAAAAGCGATGCGGTTGCCACGGTGGATCTTTCGCTGTACCCCAACCCCGGGGCCGAAAAGCTGTTTTTGCAGGATCTGTACGCCGCCCTGCACGCCCCCGGTGAAATCGTTGCCTTTGAACATTACGAAAGCTGCCACCCCGGCTTTTTGAAGGTGCTGGCCGATCTGTGCATCCGGGGCAGTGCGCCCCTGTCCACCCGATATGTGGTAAACAATGCCGGCTATCTGGTGGATGCCGGCACCGCTCTGGTGCCCGGTGCGGTGGCCAGCCTGACCCCCTGCGGCAAATATCTGGTGCTGTTCAGCCACAAAAACCGGGCCGCTCTGGCCGACAAGTTCGGCGCGGGCATGGTATCGGCGCTGGGCGATGTGTGCGAAACCGCCGCCTATGCGGTGGACAGCGCCCGCAAGCTGGCCGCCCAGCATCTGAACGCGCTGGCCCAGAAATGCGCCGCCCGGCTGCAGCTGGCCCTGACCGCCGGTGCCGACGTGCGGGACCATGTGGCGGCCCAGTGCACCCGGGTCAAGGGGGCCGAGGGCATTGTGGAGGAATGCGACAAGATTTTCCGCGCACTGAGTGAATACTGCCTGCTGAACGACCTGACCGCCAGCGGCACGGTGGCCCTTGCGGTGGAAAACGGCACCGTAACCTTTGCGCTCAACAGCCTGCCCCCTGCCCCACTGTATGCACTGCTGCCGGGCGAGTTCAAGGGCGCGCTGGAAGAGGTGCAGGCCGAGATGGATCAGCTGATCGGTCTTGGCCCGGTAAAGGAATACGTGATGGCACTGGCCGACAATGTGCGTATTCGTCAGCGGCGCAGCGCGGCCGGCATGAAAAACTCCAGCCTGTCGATGCACATGATCTTTACCGGCAACCCCGGCACCGGCAAAACCACCAT
>JAFULE010000183.1 GCA_017483235.1 Faecalibacterium sp.
ACGGCAAAAGCCCCTACGGCCAGCATCTGAAGAATGTGGCCGACGATAAGCTGAGATACTGAGAGGTTCTGTATGAAAATTATCATCACGGGCTGTAAGGGCCAGCTGGGCACCGAGCTGCAAAAGCAGCTGCGACAGGGCTGCAGCGAAATCGGCCCCATCCCCGAAAAGCTGCGCAGCGCCACCGTCATTCCGGTGGACCTGCCAGAACTGGATATCTCCAGCTATAAGGCGGTGGATGAGTTTGTGCGCCGCCAGCGGCCGGATGTTATCATCAACTGCGCGGCCTACACCAATGTGGATGGCTGCGAAACCAACCACGACGACGCCTTCAAGGCAAACGCTCTGGGCCCCCGCAATCTGGCGCAGGCGGCCGAAAAAGTAGGCGCCCGATTGGTGCATGTTTCCACCGACTATGTGTTCAGCGGCCGCGAAAACGGCGGCATTCCGCAGGACGAATGCTGCCTGCCCGGCCCCATCAGTGCCTATGGATCTACCAAGTTGATGGGTGAAAAATATGTGCAGCAGTTCTGCCATCGGCATTTCATCCTGCGCACCGCATGGCTGTACAGCTACTATGGCAAGAACTTTGTCAAAACCATCGTCAACGCGGGCCGCAAGTTCGGCAAGCTGGAAGTGGTCAACGACCAGCTGGGCAACCCCACCAATGCGGTGGATCTGGCCCACGAAATTCTGCAGCTGTGTGTCACCCACGAGTACGGCCTGTACCATTGCACCGGTGAAGGCATTTGCAGCTGGTACGATTTTGCCAGCGAGATCATCCGCCTGTCCGGTGTGGATGCCACCGTGGCTCCCTGCACCAGCGCCGAGTATAAGGCAAAGCATCCCCAGTCGGCCGACCGCCCCGCATGGAGCGCACTGGATAACCGGATGCTGCGCTGCACCATCGGCAACCAGATGCGCCCCTGGCAGCAGGCGCTGGAAGTGTTCTTCCAAAACTGGGACGGCGACAACGGAATGAAAGAGTAATGTGAGGAAAACAACAAGATGAAAAAGACTTACCTGATCACTGGTTGTGCCGGTTTTATCGGCTCCAACTTTGTGTACTATATGCTGAACAAATACGAGGATATCCTGCTGGTCAATCTGGATAAGCTGACCTACGCCGGCAATCTGGAAAACCTGAAGGGTGTCGAGGGCGACCCCCGCCATGTGTTTGTGCAGGGCGATATCTGCGACAAGGAACTGGTGACTGACCTGTTTGCCAAGTACGACTTTGACTACGTCATCAACTTTGCGGCCGAAAGCCATGTGGACCGTTCCATCTCCAACCCCGAGATTTCCGTGCAGTCCAACGTGATGGGCACCGTCAACCTGCTGCAGCGCGCCAAGGAAGCCTGGTACGATGCCGCCGCCAAAACCTGGAAAGCGGGCAAAAAGTACCTGCAGGTTTCCACCGATGAGGTGTACGGCACTCTGGGCGCCGAGGGCTACTTTATGGAAACCACCCCGCTGGATCCCCACAGCCCCTACTCCAGCTCGAAGGCCAGCGCCGATATGTTTGTCAAGGCGTTCCACGACACCTACGGCATGCCCATCAACATCACCCGCTGCTCCAACAACTATGGCCCCTACCAGTTCCCCGAAAAGCTGATCCCCCTGATGATCAACAATGTCAAGCATCACAAGCAGCTGCCGGTGTACGGCGACGGCATGCAGATCCGCGACTGGCTGTATGTGGAGGATCACTGCAAGGCCATTGACATGGTGGCCAACGACGGTGTTCTGGGCGAAGTGTACAACGTGGGTGGCCACAACGAGCGCCCCAACATCTTCATCGTCAAAACCATCATCAGCCAGCTGCACGACCGCCTGAACGACGAAGGCATCAGCGAAGAACTGATCAAGCACGTGGAGGACCGTCTGGGCCACGACCGCCGTTACGGCATCGATCCCACCAAGATCAAGAACGATCTGGGCTGGTATCCCGAAACCCCGTTCGAAGTGGGCATCGTCAAAACCATCGACTGGTATCTGGCCAACGAAGAGTGGATGGCCAACGTCACCAGCGGCAATTACCAGAAGTACTACGAGGAAATGTACAAGAATAAGTAAGCGGTGATCCGCTGCAACGTCTCTCCGGCCGGCAGACCGGGGGGACGTTTTTTCTATGCGTGCCGAAAAACATTTACCGCTTGCATAGCAAGGTGGATTTTTTTATAATCAAATCAAAACAGCTGAAAGCGGCCATACTTGCTGTAAGGCGGCACAGTGCTTTGGCCGTTTTTCCCTAACTAAACTGCAAAGGAGTATTCCTATGAAATTTTCTCAAATGCCTTACCAGCGCCCCGATCTCGATGCCCTGAAGCAGCAGCTGTCTGCCCTGACTGCCCGGCTGCAGGCGGCCCAAAGCTACACTGAGGCAAAACAGGTGTTTCTGGAAAAAGAAGAGCTGCAGGGCCATATTTCCACCCAGAATACGCTGGCTTCCATCCGCCATACCATCGACACCCGGGATGCATTCTACGACGAAGAGATGAAGTTCTGGAACGCCGCCGGGCCCGAACTGGAGGAATACGGCCAGCAGTGGACCGAGGCGTTGCTGCAAAGCCCCTACCGGGCCGAGTTTGCCGCCGAATACGGCGAATTGATGTTTGTAAACGCCGAAATCGCCCTTAAAACCTTTTCGCCCGCCATCATTCCTGAACTGCAGCAGGAAAATGATCTGACCCAAGAGTATGAAAAGCTGATCGCCTCGGCGCAGATCCCCTTCGAGGGCGGGGTGTATACCCTGTCCCAGCTGTCGCCCTTCAAAAATGACCCGGACGACGCCCGCCGTCTGGCCGCATGGCAGGCCGAAGGCGAATGGTATAAGCAGAACCAACCCCGGCTGGATGCTATCTACGACCAGCTGGTGCACCTGCGGGATGCCATGGGCCGCAAGCTGGGCTATGACGGCTACACCCAGCTGGGCTATTACCGCATGGGCCGCAACTGCTACACCAAGTCGGATGTGGAGGCCTTCCGCGCTGCGGTGGTGCAGTATCTGGTGCCAGTGGCCGATGCCATCTACCGCCAGCAGGCAGAGCGGCTGGGCAAGCAGTACCCGATGAGCTTTGCCGACAATGCCCTGCAGTTCCGCAGCGGCAATCCCAAGCCTGCCGGCGATGCCGAGGCCATTCTGCAGCAGGGCCAGACCTTTTATAATGAACTCAGCCCCGAAACCGCTGAGTTTTTTACCACCATGCGCGAAAACGAGCTGTTGGATGTGCTTTCCACCGAGGGCAAGGCCGGCGGCGGCTACTGCACCAGCATTCAGGATTACCAGCTGCCCTTCATCTTTGCCAACTTCAACGGCACCCAGCATGATGTGGAGGTAGTTACCCACGAGGCCGGCCACGCTTTTGCCGATTACCTCAACCGTGCCCGCATCCCCGCCGAATATATCTGGCCCAGCATGGAAGGCTGCGAGGTGCATTCCATGTCGATGGAATTCTTTGCATGGCCCTGGGCCGAGGGCTTCTTCGGGGCCGACACCCGCAAGTTCCGCTACAGCCATCTGGCCGGCGCGCTTACCTTCATTCCGTACGGCACCATGGTGGATCACTTCCAGCATATTGTGTACGAGCAGCCCCACCTGACCCCGGCCCAGCGCCACGCCGAGTGGAAAAAGCTGCTGGGGGTGTATATGCCATGGATGAAGCTGGACGGCGAGATCCCTGTGTACAGCGAGGGGGAAGGCTGGCAGCGGCAGATGCACATCTACTCCAGCCCCTTCTATTATATCGACTACTGTCTGGCCCAGACGGTGGCGCTGCAGTTCTGGGCTATGATCCAGAAAGACCTGCCCGGCGCATGGCAGACCTATATGGCCTACACCCGGCAGGGCGGCAGCCGCACCTTTACCGAATTGCTGGCCCACGCAGGGCTGCAGTCCCCCTTTGGCGAAGAATGTCTGCGGGATGTGTGCGCGGCTGCAAACGAATGGCTGAATGCTTATGACCTGACCGGCATTATCTGATCCGGATAAAGATTACAAAACGGAAAAATGACCCGCCGACGCGAAAATTTCGTGGTCGGCGGGCTTTTCTATTGCGGGATTTTGTGCTATAATATTCGGGTGTCCGCCGCAGTGCGGCATAAAACAGCCCAATCTGCCCGCTGCCGGGCTTTTGCGATAGGAGAAAACCAATGAAGATCACAAACTTTGAACATACCGAACCGAACGTGTGCCGCCTGACCCTTGCAGCCACGGCTGAAGAATTGGAAGCCGCGATTCAGAACGTATACGAAGAGCAGCGCCCCAATGTGGAACTGGAGGGCTATGAAAAAGGTCAGGCTGACCGTGCCGCCATTCAGGCCGTGCATGGCGAAAGCGTGTTCTGGTACGATGCCATCAATCTGGTAATGGAAAACGAGGCTGCTGCACTGGTCGAACAGGTGATCACCGAAAAGCAGCTGCCGGTTCTGGGCGAAATCAGCTATGATCTGGTAAGCGCTGCTACGGAAGAGGGCTTTGTGGCTACAGCATCCTTTGTGACCGAGCCCGACATCACTCTTGAGCAGTACACCGGCTTCTCGGCCCGCTGCAACCCCAGCAAGGTCACCGAAAAGGATGTGGAGCATTTCATTGCCCGCCGCCGCACCGCCATGGCCGAACTGGTGCCCCATAACGGCCCCGCCGTCAAGGGCAACATTGTTCACCTGACCTATCTGGGCTTTGTGGACGGTCATGTATTCGAGGGCGGCAAGGCCACCAAACAGCGCATTCAGCTGGGTGTAGGCCAGATAATCCCCGGCTTCGAGGAGGCCATTCTGGGCCACCGCGCCGGCGATGTGTTCGATATCAATGTTACCTTCCCGGCCAACTATGGCGAGCCCAGTCTGGCCGGCAAGCCTGCTGTGTTCAAGGCAAAGCTGGAGGATGTCTGCCTGCGGCACATCCCTTCGCTTAATAGCGACTTTGCCAAGCGCGCCGGCAATGTGGCCAGCATGGAAGAGTATCGCGCTCTGGTGCGTAAGCAGCTGGAAGAAATGCGGCTGGAAAACGCCATGAACCGCACCAAAACCGAGCTTGTACGCCAGTTGGCCGGCCAGAGCAGCGGCGAGCTGCCCCACATGCTGACCGACAATGCCTACATGCTGCAACTGCAGCAGTTCCAGACCCAACTGGCCGAAATGCGCAAGCCGTTGGACCAGTACCTGCAGGAAACCGGCCAGACCAAAGAGCAGCTGCTGGCTCAGCTGCGCAAGGTGGCTGAAGATCAGATGCGAGTGCGTCTGGCCCTGCTGAAGATCGCCCGCATCGAAAAGCTGCAGCCCACCGACGAAGAGGTGGAGCAGCGTCTGGTACTGGAAGCTGCCAAGGTGCGCAAAACTCTGGCCGACTACCGCAAGGGGGTCAGCAACCGTACCATGTATCAGGATATGTGTGCCGAGCGCGCCGCCGAGTTTGTGGTGGCCCACAGCAACATCATCTACGTCTAATCATCTACGTCTAACAAAAAGAACGCCGTTCCCGGCCGGGAACGGCGTTCTTTTTTGCTGCAGTGAAGCAGCGCGGCAAGCGAGGCTTCTGCGTCGTTTTGTGTGCGGTAGTAAAAGATCACGCTTTTTTGCAAAAAATCGAAAACAGGCCGGCTGCAGCCGCTGCTGCGATCAGTACGCCGCCCAACAGGCACAGCCCAGCGCCGGCATTGCCGGTCAGGTCGCCAAGCCAGCCGGTCAGGGGGCTGGCGGCCACCATCAGCAGACTGTAGGACATGGCGTTTACACTGATCAGGGTGGCACGCTGGTCGCTGGGGAAGCGGTCGTTCAGATAGCGCTGCTGGTGCAGAATCCACAGATCCATCGCCCCAGCCGCCAGCATACCGCCTGCCACAGCAGGCACCACCGGGCACAGCCCAGTGCACAGGGTTCCAAAGCCTACGCACAGCGCGGTAATAATGAACAACCGTCGCAGCCCCACCCGGGGCAGTCTTTCACCCAAAGCCACACCGGCCATCCGGCTGGCGGTAAACAGCATCACCGGCAGGCCCAGCCAGGCGGTGGTCACCCCCAGCGCGCTCAGCCGTTGCTGCAAAAACATCAGGGTCAGGTAGCTGGGCAGTCCGATCAGCCCATCGGCTAAAATTACCGGCAGCACCTTGGGATCATCCCGCAAAAAGCCCACTGCAGTGGCCACATGCTGCCGCAGCCGGCGGCCAAGGCCGGCAAAGGGATTTTGCTGCCGGGCGGCCTGTGTTTCGGTCACCACCGGCTCGGTCAGGCTGAGGGCGGCCAGCATTCGGCCCACCCCTACCGCGGCGTCCAGCAGGTAAAAGCTGACGTAGTTCAGCAGTGCAGTCAGTACACTGGCCGCATTGCTGAAAAAGTAGCCCACGTTCTGCCATTGGGTATACCGGGCCGAGGCTTTCAGATAAGTCTCCTCCTGCCCGGCCTGTTTCAAACTATCGTACAGCAGCGCTTCATCGCTGCCCGAAATAAAGTTGCAGCCCAAAGCCGAAAAGGCCATCGAGATGCAGATGTGCAGGTAGTTTGTGCTGAATGCCATGCACAAGGCGCTGAGTACCCCACACAGGCCAGCAGCAGCCAGACTGCGGCGGCGTCCCATTAGGTCGGCGGCCATGCCGCTGGGAATTTCGGCAAGCAGGCTGACCAGATGAAACACACCTTCGGCAAGGCCGATCTGCCATAGAGGAAAACCACGGGCAGCCAACAAAACCACCCACACTGCGTCCGGAATACGCAGACAGGAGGTAAAGCCAAAGGCTGATAACCTGCGGGCTTGCTTTTGAATATCCATAAAATTTCGTCCTTTCAATAAAACAGGGCGGGCAGCGCGGGTCTGCCGGCCTAAACTGACAGAAAGCGCCCTTAGTGGTGCCGGGATGAGAGGTGAAACAAAAAAAGGCCGCAGCAAAGCGCTGCGGCCACAAATGGCATTTGTTCCGCGCTTTACCAAGCATCATCAGCCCTTAAAACAAGGCTTTTGACTAAAAAAGGGCGCACTACGGCTGGGAACGGCTTAAATGTTGCCTTTGGAAAGGAACATCAGACCCGCGACCCAACGCATCCTTTGCGCACCCCTTTCGGTAAAACGTTGTATTGAGTATAGCATACTGCCCAGCAGATGGCAACCCTGTAAAGCAAACAAAAAGAGCCCCGCCGGTTGGCGGGACTCTTGAAAGGTACGAAGCTGTAGGTTGGTAACCCGAAACGAATTACTTGCCGAACTGAGCGTCGTTGTTGCCGGAATCGGTCAGCCACATTTCCAGCATGTTGATGGGGTCGTTGTAGTCCATGACCCAGGCGTTACGAGAAACGTCGTAGTCGCCGTTCTTACGGCTGTCCAGCATGACGGCCCACTCCTGCTGAGCGATGCCCATCTCGATGCCCAGAGCAGCGAAGTCCTGCTGCTGAGCCTCGGCGATAGCGATGTTGCCGCCACCGGGGTTGGTCAGGTACTCGAAGGTGAAGGGAGTAGCAGCCTGATCGACCATGCCGTCAACCAGGGTCAGGCCGGCAGCCTGCAGCAGGTTGGCGATCTCCTCGCTGTTGTCAGCGGCGGGATCGAAGTAGCCCTTGGCGGAAGCGACGGGGTAGGTGTAGGTGGTGGTCTCGTAGAAGATACCGCCGTTGCCGTCAGCGCAGCCCTTGGGGATGAAGCAGTTGGCGGGAACCTGGCCGCCCTGGGTGATGGTCTCGACAATGTAATCACGGTCGATCTGCAGGGTCAGAGCCTTACGCAGAGCGATGGCCTGCTGAGCGGTACGGCCCTCGGTGAACAGGGGGCTGTTGACGTTGGCGCAGGTGTAAGCGGTGCCCAGCTGAGGATCGATCTTCAGCTCGGTGCCCTTCTTCTGGGTCTCAACCTCTTCGGTGGGAACGCTGTCGGCGAAGTCCAGGTCGCCGTTCAGGTAAGCGGTGTGGATAGCGGTGGTGTCAGCGCTCAGCATGAAGTTCAGCTTGGGCATGGTGACGTTGGCAGCATCCACGAAGTTGGGGTTGGCGCTCAGGGTCAGGCTCTCGTTGTGGTTCCAAGCGGTCATGGTGTAAGCGCCGTTGGTCACAAAGCCAGCCTCCTGGGCCCACTTGCCAGGCTGGGTGCCGTCGGTGTTGGCAGCCTCAACATGAGCCTTGGGAACAGGGTAGAAGGTGGGGAAAGCGCACAGATCCAGGAAGTAGGGGCAGGGGCTGATCAGGGTAACGGTCAGGGTCTTGCCATCAGCAGAAGCCTCAGCCTTCACGGTGCCGTCGTCGTTCTTGGCAACAACGTCGAACAGGTAGCCGTAGTCGCAGCCGGTGTTGGGGTCAACACAGGTGTTCCAGCTGTAAACAAAGTCAGCAGCGGTCAGGGCCTCGCCGTCAGACCACTTCAGGCCGTCCTTCATGGTGAAGGTGTAAACGGTGCCGTCGTCAGAAACGGTGTAGCTCTCGGCGCAGCCGGGGATGGGGTTGCCATCGGCGCCCAGGGTCATAACGCCCAGGAACATGTTGGAAGCCAGGCAGCCGCCGTCAACCGAGGTGCTCAGACGAGGATCGGTGTAGTCGGGCTCAGAAGCCAGGCAGATGTTCAGCTGGTCGGGGTTGTTGGTGTTCTTAGCATACATGAAGCGCTTCATGCCGAACACGTTGTTCTGCACACCGGTAACGTAGTCCTTCTGCAGGTACATATCGGTGTAGAAGTAGATGGGCATCAGAGCCCAGGTGCTCATCAGAACATCCTCAGCTTCGTGCATCAGGTCGGCACGCTTGGCAAAGTCGGTCTCGGTACGAACCTTGTCAATGATGGTGTCGAACTTGTTGGCCCAGTCAGCCAGGTTGGCAGCGCCAGCGTCGAACTCGGCCAGAACGGCAGAGAAGTCGGTGGTGCCAGCAGCGCTGGAAGCAGGAGCGGTGGAAGAGCTGCTGCCGCCGCAGGCGGTCAGAGCCAGAGCGCCGGCCACAACGCCAGTGCCCTTCAGGAACGAACGACGAGAAATCATGCTCATGGTAAATAGTCCCCTCTCGGTTTTATTTTTCTCCGGCCTTGCTATGGCCGGGCGTTTCGTTGTCGATGGTCTAACTCACCATCGAATACCCGTCTATTATACAAATTCGCTGTTTACTTTACAAGAGCAAATTGCATTTGTTACCAAATCGGAACTTTTTGGGCGTTTTTTTGTCGATGCTGCACAGAAAATGGGCGTCTGCTTTGTGCAGACGCCCATGAGGGAGTGAAATTATTTGTTCCAGCAGGCAACATAGTGGCCGTTGCCGCGGTCGGTCAGCGGGGGGCACAGAGCCGCGCACTGCTCGGTGGCGTAACGGCAGCGGGTGCGGAAGGGGCAGCCGCTGGGCATGCGCAGCGGGCTGGGCACGTCGCCTTCCAGCACGATACGCTTGGACTTGCGGGCAGTTTCGGGGTCGGGGATAGGCACTGCGCTCAGCAGGCTTTCGGTGTAGGGGTGAATGGGGTTGGCGTTCAGCTCGTCGGCGTCGGCCAGCTCCATCATATGGCCCAGATACATAACACCAATGCGGTCCGAAATGTGGTGCACAACCAGCAGGTCGTGGGCAATGAACAGATAAGCCACGCCCAATTTCTTCTGCAGGTCTTCAAACATATTGATGACCTGTGCCTGAATCGAAACGTCCAGAGCGGAAACCGGCTCGTCACACACGATGAACTTGGGGTTCACTGCCAGAGCACGGGCAATGCCGATACGCTGGCGCTGGCCGCCCGAGAACTCGTGGGGGTAGCGGGTGGCATGCTCGGCGTTCAGGCCGACAATCTCCATCAGTTCCATCACACGCTCGTGGCGCTCTTTGGCGTTGGCACACAGCTTGTGCACGTCCAGCGGCTCGGCAATGATCTCTTCTACGGTCATGCGGGGGTTCAGGCTGGAGTACGGATCCTGGAACACCATCTGCATCTGCTTGCGGTAGGGCAGCATATCCACATGCTTTACACGGCTCTTGTCGATCACGGGGTTGCCGTTGGCATCCAGAACGGGCAGACCGTCCTCGCCGTAAACCTCGCCGGAATCAAACAGCACATCGCCGTCAAACACAATGCGGCCGGCGGTGGGCTTGTACAGCTGCAGCAGGGTACGGCCAACGGTGGTTTTGCCGCAGCCCGACTCGCCAACCAGGCCCAGGGTTTCGCCGGGCTTGATGGCAAAGGAAATGTCATCTACGGCCTTCAGCGGGGTGGTTTTGCCAAAGCCGGTGCGAATGGGGAAGTACTGCTTCAGATGCTCGACCTCAAGAAGGTACTTTTCTTTTTCAGCCATTGTTCTGTGCCTCCTGTTCCTTCTTCATCTTTGCGATGTTCATCCAGCAGGATGCCAGATGATCGTCGCCAACCCAGATCTCTTCGGGCTGCTGGGTCAGACAGATCTTCATCGCGTTGTCGCAGCGGGGGCAGAACGCACAGCCCTTGGGCAGGTTCAGCAGGTTGATGGGGGTGCCGCCGATGGGAACCAACCGCTCGCCCATCTTTTCGGTGGTGGGAATGCTGCGCAGCAGGCCCTTGGTGTACTCGTGGGCCGGCTGGTAGAAGATGGCATCGGCGGTGCCGCGCTCGCAGATGCGGCCGCCGTACATTACGATGATCTCGTCACACATGCTGGCAATAACGCCCAGGTCATGGGTAACCATGATGATGGCCATGCCCAGCTTCTTCTGCAGATCCTGCATCAGCTCCAGAATCTGGGCCTGAATGGTCACGTCCAGTGCGGTGGTGGGCTCGTCAGCAATCAGAATATCGGGCTCGCAGGCCAGCGCCATGGCGATCATCACGCGCTGACGCATACCGCCGGACAGCTCAAAGGGGTACTGGTCCACGCGCTTGGTGGGCTCGGGAATGCCAACCAGGGTCAGCATCTCGATGGCGCGCTCACGGGCCTCCTTGCGGTTGCGGCCGGTGTGCAGCATAATGCCTTCCATCAGCTGGTCACCTACGGTGAACACCGGGTTCAGGCTGGTCATGGGGTCCTGGAAGATGATCGAGCAGCGGCTGCCGCGGAAGTGGGCCATCTGCTTTTCGTCCCACTGGGTGATATCTTCGCCCTTGAACAGCACCTTGCCGCCGGTAATGCCGCCGTTGTCGGCCAGAATGCGCATGATGGAGTATGCGGTAACAGACTTGCCCGAGCCGGACTCGCCTACAATGCCAAGGATCTTGCCCTTGTCCAGATTGAAAGAAATGCCGTTGACTGCGTGCACCTCGCCGCCCTTATCGGTGGAGAAGGTGGTGTGCAGGTCCTGCACGCTCAACAGATGTTGATTTTCGCTCATAATGCGGTTCCTCCTCCTTTACTCAGCGCTGCAGCTTGGGATCGAATGCATCGCGCAGACCGTCACCCAGCAGGTTGAAGGCCAGAACGATCAGACAGATCACAACAGCGGGGAAAATGAACAGATGGGGATAGCTCGACAGACCGGTACGGGCGTCGTTGGCCAGGCTGCCCAGCGAGGGCATGGGGGCCGAAACACCCAGACCCAGGAAGCTCAGGTAACTCTCGGTAAAGATGGCCGAGGGCACCTGCAGCGCGGTGTTGATGATGATGACCGACAGGCAGTTGGGCAGAATGTGCTTGCGCAGAATACGGCCGGGCTTGGTGCCGATGCACTGGGCGGCCAGTACGTACTCGTTCTGCTTGACCGACAGGATCTGGCCACGCACCTGACGGGCCATGCCGACCCAGTACAGGCAGGCAAACACCAGGAAGATGGCGATCATGTTGGTGCCCAGGGCGGCAAAGATGGTGCCGTCCAGATTCAGGCTTTCTTTCAGAACCACGCTCAGCAGAATGATCAGCAGCATATCGGGCAGCGAATAGATCACGTCCACGATACGCATCATGATCAGGTCGACCATGCCGCCGAAATAGCCCGAGATCGAACCGTAGATACAGCCGATGATCAGAACCATGACCGCAGCCACAACGCCGACCGACAGCGAAACACGGGTGCCGTACAGCACGCGCACAAAGTAGTCACGGCCCAGCTTGTCGGTGCCCATAATGTGGGGGAACAGCTTTTCGCCGGTCTTCTCCATGTAAGCCTCTTCGGCCTCCGAGTAGGCGAAGGGGGACAGGTTGGCGGCGCCCTTGTCGCGCTTGCCGCCAACAGTAATGATGCCGGAATAGGTGTAGGGGATGAACATGGGGGCGATCATCATGACCAGCACAATGGCGATCAGCACAATTATCGAGCCCATGGCCAGGGGGTTCTTGCGCAGGCGGCGCATACCATCCTTAAAGAAGGTGGAGCTTTCGCCCATCACTTCCTGCTGCGCCTTTTCGGCGTCGGTGGCAGGTTCAAAATCAGCGGAAGAGAACTTGGACAGATCGACCTGGAACGACAGGGGGTTCTTCTTCGGCATTCCGTTTTCATTCATTTGCATCGTTTAACTCCCTCCTTACTCCAGTCTGATGCGCGGGTCAACCAGCGTGTACACAATATCGGTCAGCAGGTTGGCAATAACCATCAGAATTGCCAGGAAGATGGTGGTGCCCATGATCAGGGTGTAGTCGCGGTTGGTAATGGCGGTAACGAACTGGCTGCCCAGGCCGCCGATGGTAAAGATGTTTTCCACAACCATCGAGCCGGTCAGAATGTAAGCGATCATGGGGCCAACGTAGGTGATAACGGGGATCAGTGCGTTGCGCAGGGCGTGCTTGAACACAACAAACACCTGCTTTACGCCCTTGGCGCGGGCGGTGCGCACATAGTCCTGCGACAAGGCGTCCAGCATGCTGGTCTTGGTCAGACGGGTGACCTGTGCCATGGGGCTGGCGGCCAGTGCGATCACCGGCAGGATGTAGCTGGGGTTGTTGGGGCTCCACACAGGCACAAGTTTCAGCCACAGGCAGAAGATCAGCAGCAGGGTGGTGCCGAACACAAAGCTGGGCAAAGCGTTGAACAGGGTGATGAAGAACACAATCAACCGGTCCGGCAGTTTATTTCGGTTCAGTGCCGCTGTACAGCCCAGCACAAGGCCGATACAGATAGCAAAGAAGGCGGCAGTAATGCCAAGGCGGGCGCTCACGCCCAGACGGCTGGTAATGGTGCCCCAGATATCACGGCCGGTCTTCATGGAAATGCCCCAGTCACCGGTCATAATGCCCTTCAGGTACAGAACAAACTGGGTGGGCAACGGTTTGTCCAGATTGAAGCGGGCCTCCATAGCGGCACGCACATCGACAGGAATGGCCTTTTCCGAAGTGAACGGATCGCCGGGGATCGAGTGCATTGCGAAGAAGGTGATGGCGCTGATGATCAGAATGGTTACGATCGCCAGCAGAGAACGCTTCACCACATACTTACCCATTAAAAATCACTCCTAACATAAGTTTCAGGCCGATGCAGCATGGGGAACTGCACCGCACCCGCGGCCGGTGTACCGAATGACGTACGAGTGTCCGCGATGGGCGAACACTCGTAAACGGTATAAAAAACAACGATGTCGTATTGACAGACATCGTCGTCCACCAGACCCAAAAATACATTATTTATGGTAAACGATTTTTGTGCAAAAGTCAATTCCAACACGCAATTTTTTGTATAAAAACAGCAAAGAAGTTGTTTCCAGAAATAAAAACGCCCGGTATTCCTTCGAAAATCGGAATACCGGGCAAAAAAACAAGGATAAAATACGAGATTCAGCGGCGGACGCGGGCAGCTTCGGCCTTGCAGCGGCCTACCTTGGTGTTGTCGGTGCACACGTCGTCCAGCGCGTCAATGGGGTGGGGTGCTTCCTGATAGCGGTAGTCCCGGCCATTGTGGGTGATATATTCCTTGATGACGGTGTGGCTGGCCACCGCGTTCAGGTTGTGGTTTACCATGTTCTGATACCGGAAGAAATCGGCGTCGTCGGGCAGGGCAAGCACCTCGCAGT
>JAFULE010000184.1 GCA_017483235.1 Faecalibacterium sp.
CTTGCCCGCACAAGCTGCCCAATACCACTGCCGGTGCTGCGCATTGGTTACCTGCGCGATCATTGCAGTTCCATCACGATGCGCTTGTAATCCCGGCCGCGCACCTCGAAGTTGGGATACATGTCAAAGGAGGCACTGGCGGGCGACAGGCTGATGCAGTCGCCGGGCACCGCGTTTTTGCGGGCCATCTCCACCGCCTGCTGCATAGTCTCGGCATGCTCGATGACAAGGCCGCTTTCGGCAAAGCCGGGGCATTCCCGCACAGCCTTTTCGATGATGGGGCCGGTCATGCCCATCACCACCAGACACTTGACATGGGCGATGATCTCGGGGGCCAGCGGCTCATAGGGGATCTTTTTGTCGTAGCCGCCCGCGATGATGATGATCTTCTGGGCAAAGCTGCGCAGGCCCGCAATGGTGCGGGTGGGGCTGGACGCGATGGAGTCGTTGTAGTAGGTGACCCCATCCAGTGTGCGCACCGGCTCGATGCGGTGCTCGACACCCGCAAAGCTGCTGCCCACCGTGCGGATTGCTTCTACCGGCACACGGCCCCACACCGCAGCGGCGGCGGCCAGCAGATTTTCGATGTTGTGCACGCCCCGCAGCTTGATCTCATCCCTGTGCAGAATGGGGGTCACAGTGCCGTTTTCGGCCATACACAGCATGCCGTCCTGCCGCAGGAAGGCTCCGTTGTCGGTTTCGCGCAGGCGGGTAAACCACACCTGCTGGCTCCTGCAGTCGGCCTGCATGGCGTTGGACACCGCATTTTCATAGCCCAGCACCGCGCGGCAATCCGTGTTCTGATACAGCAGGATGTTGCGTTTTGCGTCGATATACTCCTGCATATCCTTATGGTGATCCAAATGGTTGGGTGTCACGTTGGTGACCACTGCCACCTTGGGGCTTTTCTTCATGCTAATCAGCTGGAAGCTGGACAGCTCCACCACCGCCACGTCGGTGGGCTGTACGTCGGGCAGCATGGGCAGCAAGGCCGCGCCGATGTTGCCGCCCAGATGTACGGTGCGGCCGGCAGCTTTGAAAATCTCGCTGATCAGGGTGGTGGTGGTGGTTTTGCCGTCCGAGCCGGTGACCGCCACGATCTCGCAGGGGCAATAATCGAAGAACAGCTCCACCTCGCTGGTCACCACCGTGCCGGCGGCAATGGCATCCTGCAGAGGCTGCTTATAAAACTCAAAGCCCGGGGTACGCAGGATGATATCCTGCCCCTTGAAGCCATCCATGTAGTTTTTGCCAAGGCTGAGGCCCACCCCCAGACTGCGCAGGGTTTCGGCGTAGTCACCAAAAGCTTCCAGCGTCTCCTTCTGGTCGCACAGAGTGACGATGGCCCCCAGTTCGACAAATTCCTTGATGAGGGTTTTATGGCTGACCCCCGCACCGATAAATGCTACCTTCTTGCCGCGGACAAATTCCGCCAGCTTCTGCTGCTCGCGCTGCATTGCACAGGCCTCCTTTGGGTAAAAATGCTCATACATTGTTATTATAGCCTTTCGGCGACCATTGTGCAATGAAAATTCACCCTTTTGCCATGGTTTTGGTTTGTGTTTTTCACTTCTTTCTGGTAAACTGAATGATTGAACCCCTTGCTTTGAAAGGACGGAATTGCCGTTGAAACGTTTGCTTTTATCCCTGTGTGCCGCCGCGCTGGCCTGCTGCCTTGTCGCCTGCGGCGAAACCAGTTTGAATAATTTTACATGGTTTGTGGACAGTATCCCCGCAAATCTTGACCCACAGGTTGCCGCCAGCAGCGCCGATGTAACCGCCTGCACCAACCTTTACACCGGCCTTGTGCGCAAAGCTGCCGACGGCAGCATTGTAACTGCCGGCTGCCAGACATACACGATAAGCCCCGATGGGCTGCAGTATACCTTTACCCTTGCACCGGACGCAGTGTATCTGGCCCGCCGCGGCGTTGCCAGCGAATACCGCATTACCGCCGATGACTATGTGTTTGCCTTCCGCCGCATTTACACTGCGGCCACCCGCTCGCCCTACACCGACACCTATGCGGCCATTGCAAACAGTGCCGCCGTGCTGGCCGGCAGCGCCGCCCCCGAAACGCTGGGGGTTTCGGCTATAGATGAGCACACGGTGCAGTTTACCCTCAGCCAGCCGGACGAAGCCTTTCTGCAAAAGCTGACCCTGCCCGGGGCTGCCCCCTGCGACGAGGAATTTTTCCAGAGCACCGGCGGTACCTACGGCCTGACTGCCGCCAGCACCCTGGCCAGCGGCAGCTTTTATCTGCACAACTGGACCGCCAACGGCCTGTTTTTACGCCGCACTGCCGAGGGTGATGCCATCAACAATCTGCGGCTGGTGCAGAACACCGAGCATGCCGACCTGACCGCCGCTGAGCTGGTGGCTGAGGAATACTGCAGTGCCGCACTGGACCAAAGCGGCACTGCCGCCGGGCAAAACGGTATTGATTACACCGACACCACATGGTGTCTTGTGTTCAACCAGCGCAGCAAGCCGCTGGCCAATGCCGATGTGCGCGCTGCACTGGCAGCGGCGGCGTACAAAGTGCCTCTTGGGTTGGAGAATACCGCCGGCTTTCTTCCCACCGAGGGGTTGGTTCCCGCCGGAACACAGGCAAATGGGACGGATTACACTGCTTTGCGGGGCAATATACTGCCGCAGCTGGGCGAAGCTAAAGCCCTGTACCAGCAGACGATGGCTCAGCCAGACGCCCCCAGAGTGACCGGTCTGACCCTGTTGGTGCCCGAGGGCAGCGAAATCGCCGCCATTTCACAGGCCATCAACGCCGCATGGCAGAAAGAGTTTTCGTTGTTTTTCAGCATCGAGACGGTTTCGCAGACCGAACTGCAGCAGCGGCTGACCACCGGCAGCTACACCATCGCCCTTGCCCCCCTGCAATTGACCCAGAACGACCCGCTGGCTCTGCTTGCCCGCTTTGAGCGGGGCGGCTTTACCGGTTGGGCCGACGCCGAATACACCGCGCTGTGCCGCGCCGCCGCCCAGACAAGCGGCAGCGAGCGCGCCCGATTGTGCGCCGCCGCCGAGCAGCAGCTGCTGCAGCAATGCGTGGCCGTGCCGCTGTTTTGTCAGCAGCGCCGCCTTGTGCTGCACAGCGGGGTACAGAACCTGTTGTTTGACCCCTACGGCCCGGTTCTGGATCTGACATGGGCCACCCGCAGCCAGAACAACTGAATCGTTGCAAAAAATCGCCCCCGCACAGTTCAGTGCGGGGGCGATTTTTATTTTGTTTAGCCGCGGGAAGCCAGCAGGTTCTGGATCTTCTTGATGGGATCGCAGATGCTGGAAATGGACATCTCATGGTTCATGGCGGCGATGAAGTATGCCGTGTACTTGGACAGATCAGCATCGAAGTACCAGGGGCGCTCAAGCAGCTCGGGGGTGCGATAGGTGACGTTGGTGCCTACCACAGCGCTGATCACGCCTTCCTCATAGGCAGCGTCGAACTTGGCCAGACCGCTGGTGAACAGGGGGAAGGTGGCATCGGCAATGATGCGGGCGGCACCGCGCTTTTTCAGTTCGCGGGCAACCTCCAGCATGCTTTCGCCGGAAGCAATGATGTCGTCGGCGATGAAGACGGTTTTGCCATCAACGCTTTCGCCCAGATACTCTTGGGCCACGATGGGGTTGCGGCCGTTGACCACACGGGTGTAGTCGCGGCGCTTGTAGAACATGCCCAGATTGCAGCCCAGCACACTGGAGAAGTACATGTTGCGGTTGATGGCACCTTCGTCGGGGCTGATGACCATGAAATTGTCCTTGTTGAAGTCGATGTCCGGCATCCGCTTCAGCAGGGTTTTCAGCACCTGATAGGTGGGCATCACATTGTCGAAGCTCATCAGAGGCACTGCGTTCTGCAGGCGGGGGTCATGGGCATCGAAGGTGACGATGTTCTTCACACCCATAGCCTGCAGTTCCTGCAGGGCCACGGCGCAGTCCAGGCTTTCGCGCACCATGCGGCGATGCTGGCGGCCGCCATACAGGCTGGTCATAATGACCGACACGCGATGGGCCTTGCCTGCAACAGCCTGAATGATACGCTTCAGGTTGGCAAAATGATCGTCGGGCGACAGGTGGTTGTCGTAGCCGAACAGCTTGTAGGTAACGCTGTAGTTGCCCGGATCCACCACGATGTAGATATCGTCGCCGCGGACAGACTGCTTGACCAGGCCCTTGGCGTCGCCGCTCTGGAAACGGGGGCAGTCGCAGGGGATGATGAAGCTTTCCTTCTCGTAGCCAACCTCTTTGGCCCAGCTGACCAGATAACGATCAATCAGGCCGGTCAGCTCTTCGGCGCCGGGGCAGGCGATCAGCGCCAGCTCGGCGATCTGAGTGTCGCGGCTGAAAAACACCTGGGGATTCACACTATCGTAAGACATAATTGCAGCACCTCTTTATATCATTCTGACTTCTTGATAAACCAAAGCACCCAGTAGAACCATGGATAGTTTCATTTTACCACAAAAAATTTTTTCTTCTACCGAAATTTGACCGCAAACGGCAAATTCTGCTCCTTGCACATTCCGCGCTTGGTTTTCTTTGTGCAAATGTCAGTATTTGCCAAAATAAACGCCAACTTTACAGGGCAGCAACGGCAGCCTTCAGGGCTTCCACCTTGTTGGTCTGCTCCCACTTTACGCCCAGATCCTCGCGGCCCATGTGGCCGTAGGCAGCCAGCTGGCGGTAGATGGGCTTGCGCAGATCCAGCTCGCGGATGATGGCGGCGGGGGTCAGGTCGAACACCTTGGCCACGGCAGCCTCGATCACCGCATCGGCCACGGTGCCGGTGCCGAAGGTATCCACAAAAATGGACACGGGCTTGGCCACACCGATGGCGTAGGCAACCTGCACCTCGCACTTTTTGGCAAGGCCGGCAGCCACAATGTTCTTGGCCACCCAGCGGGTGGCGTAAGCGGCGCTGCGGTCCACCTTGCTGGGGTCCTTGCCCGAGAAGGCGCCGCCGCCATGGCGGGAGTAGCCGCCGTAGGTGTCCACAATGATCTTGCGGCCAGTCAGGCCGCTGTCGCCCTGCGGGCCGCCCACAACAAAGCGGCCGGTGGGGTTGATGTGGAACTTGGTGTTTTCATCCATCAGATTGGCGGGAATGGTGGCTTTGATGACATGCTCCATGATGTCGGCACGCAGCTGCTCGGTGGTAACAGCGTCGCTGTGCTGGCTGCTGACCACCACGGTGTCCACACGCACCGGCTTGCCATCCTCGTATTCCACGGTCACCTGGCTTTTGCCGTCCGGGCGCAGATAACCCAGCGTTCCGTTCTTGCGCACCTCGGTCAGCTTCAGGGCCAGCTTATGGGCCAGGCTGATGGGCATGGGCATCAGTTCGGGGGTTTCGTCGCAGGCATAACCGAACATCATGCCCTGGTCACCGGCGCCACCCACCTCGTCGTTGGTGCCCAGCGCAATGTCGGGGCTCTGGCCGTCAATATTGGAAATGACCGCACAGGTGTCACAGTCAAAGCCGTACTTGGCGCGGGTGTAGCCGATGTCGCGCACGACCTCGCGCACGATGGACTGGAAGTCCACATAGCAGCTGGTGGTGATTTCGCCCATGATGTGCACCAGGCCGGTGGAAGCGCAGGTTTCACAGGCAACGCGGGCGCCGGGATCCTTTTCCAGAATGGCGTCCAGAATGGCATCCGAGATCTGGTCGCAGATCTTATCGGGATGGCCTTCGGTGACAGATTCGGAAGTGAACAGATACTTTGCCATAATCTTTTCTCCTTTTCAAACAGTTGATTGTTAGCTTTGACAGAAAGGCAACTGTCGGAAAGACGCTGCAACGCGCTTTTCAGGATAAATAAAAGCGCTCAGATCCCGAAGGACCTGAGCGCACCACTCTTATCTTTCGGTTTCCCGCAGGATTTGGCACCTTACGCGTTTGCGCAGGTTGTCGGGCTTCACAGGGCCTGTCCCCTCTGCCACTCTTGATAAGTTGCTATTCTGTTTTACGGCACTATTATACCATTCGGCAAAAAACGCGTCAATCGGACAAACCAACCATTATGCACAAACAACCTAAAATTTAATGTGCATTTCGCACAAAACCTCAAATCGTTCGGGCCGGCACATAGCCGGTGTCCCGGATGCATTGCGCCCCTTCGGGGCCGCATAGCCAGTCGTATACGGTGCGGGCGGGGCTGCCCTGTGCCGCGTTTTTGTGGATGACCGCAAAAAACTCGTTGCAGTAAGGATAACTCTGGTCGGCAATGGTGTCGTTGGCAGGCAGCACCCCATCCACCGCGATCAACCGCAGGCCGGGCTTCTGATACATCTGATCGATGTAATAATACACCGAAAAGCCCAGCGCATTGCCCTGATTGTTATATTCGGCCAGTGCATCCACCAACCCAGCCATCGCACCGGGGGCCAGCTCGGTGGGGGCGGCCATAGGCTGGGTATCCCCCATCACCAGCTTCTGGAACATGGTCTGACTGCCGCTGTCCTCGCTGCGCTGAAAGGCCACAATGGGGCTGTCGGCACCGCCTACCTGCTTCCAGTTTGTGATTTTGCCAGTGTAAATATCCACCAGCTGCTGCCGGCTCAGGCTTTGCACCGGATTCTGTTCATTGACCATAAACACCAGCGCATCCCGGCCAATGGGGGTTACCTCCAGTTCGGTGCCCGCGTCGGCGATCTGCTGCTGAATGTAGGCCGGTGCCTCGTACACCACCAGAATCATCCGGTCCAGATCCTGCTTTTCGTAGTACAGGCCCATGTACTGCCACGCAAAGCCGGTGGTGGATACACTGATTCCGGTTTGGATATCCAACAGATCATCGCCGGTGATGCGGTGCTGGGCTTCGGCCATCAGTGGGATGCAGGCAGTACTGCCGTCCACGCGGGGATATTCCTCCGGCGAAAGAATGGGAATGATTTCGGTGGTGCCGCCCGAAGCAGCCCCCGATGAGGAAGCCGCCGGTACACTGCTGTCGGCCGGTTCACTGCCGGCCTTCAACCCACAGGCCGCCAGCGTCAGTGCCGTACCACCTGCCAGAAGCGCTTTGCAAAAGCTGCGCCGTTCTATCTTTTTCATCGTAGCTTCTCCTCTTTTTTTACCAATATAGTTCGATCTGATCCTCTGTCGGGCTCTGCCAGATGCTGGTACTCCACAGCCAGTTGCCGGCAAGATCCATCCAGCCGTATTCAAAGCCGCGGCGGCAGGCGAAAAACTCCGGCTCACAGGCCGACACATTGGCCACATTTTTGATCAGCACGTTGCCCTGCAGGTCAATGATATCCATTCGGTATCCGCCGCCGGTATTGTTTTCGTAGTTAAAGCCGTAACCGTAGCCTGCATTATCATCCAGGGTGATATGGTCATAGCCTCTGATGGGCGCATTCCAACTCGTATCCCCTGCACCGAACAGCTGATACCACTCGACAAAATCATCCTCGTAATAGGTGCTGATGTTCAAAAGCACCAGCTGTTGTTCCGCCAGAATTTGCATATAGCTGTAGGTATCTGCGTCGAGCTGCACGTCAAAAGAGTAGGGCTGTTCAAACAGCAACGCTCCATCTTTGTACAGGCGTACCGTATCTGCGGTACGCAGGGCGCAGTAGCCGCTGTCGTTCCAGTAGCTGCAATCCACCGGAACGCTCTGCCCTGCCGCATCGATAAAATCGTATGCAAATTGACGATCCTGTCGGTTGGGATCGGCCAGCACCACCGCGCCATCTTCCAGCAGCGCGATGCACTGGGTTTTGCTGCGGAACACCTCTTCCCTGCTTTGCAGCGAGATCACACGCCGGCCACCGTCCACGCAGATCAGCTCTTTGCCGCAAAAATCGTAGTAATCCCCAATCGTTTCGCCGGTTTCCGGGTTATAAAGCATCCGGTCATAATTCGAAGTGCGTACCGGCAGCCAGCCGGGTATGGCTGCGCTGCCATCCGAGTTCCAATCCGGCAGGGTCTGCAGCAATTCGCCGGTTGTGTCGTACAATAGCAGCTCAAACTCGCCTTTGTTGTAGTCGAACCAATCCACACACAGCAGCCCCTGCCACGGGCTGGAAAGGCTGGTACCGCCCCGGGGCAGCTGCACCATTTTGCCGGTGGAAAGCTGCAGCAGCGCCGAAGCCGCCGTACCGCCGTATTCATCCTGCTCGGTGATCAGGCGCAGCCACCCGTCGCAGATGGTATAGGTGCTGCTGCCGCCCAGATCCCGCACCACCGCACCGGTTTTGTCCCGCAGGGTGTAGCGATACTGGTCACTGCCTTCGGGGCAGCCCAGCAAAAAGTAATCGGTCTGCCCGGTGACCCAATCGGTCAGCAGGTTGATGGTTTCGTGCGCTGTTTTGGTATAGATGGGAGTGCTGCCGCAGAATACCGTCTGAGCAGCGGGGTGATATCGCAGCTTACCATCGTTCAGGGGATTTTCGGTCGGTACGGATGTGGAAGGCTGCCCCTGCGATGCCGCCGGTGTACCGCCTTGCCCCGGCTGCGAGACAGAAGCCGCCGGCACTGCACAGCCGGCCAATAAAACAGCCGCCAGCAGCAACACGGTTATTCCAAAACCATGATATTTGATCATCTCAGCCGCCCCCTTTTGGTTTATCATAGCACGAAGCCTTTGTAAAAGATACGAAATAGCCAAAAAAAAAGATTGCGTTAACGTCCAAACACAACAAAAAAGCCCCCCGACCATTGTCGGGGAGCTTTGATTTCAACCACGCGGCTGGTGCTGTAAATCAGACCAGCTCCAGGATTGCCATCTCGGCAGCGTCGCCGCGGCGAGCGCCGATCTTGATGATGCGGGTGTAGCCGCCGTTGCGGTCGGCGTACTTGGGGCTGACTTCGTCAAACAGCTTCTTAGCAACATCTTCCTTGGTGATGTAGCTGTAAACCTGACGCTTGGTGTGCAGGTCGCTGCTCTTGCCCAGGGTGATCATCTTTTCGGCCATGGAACGCACGTCCTTGGCACGGGTAACGGTGGTTTCAATTTTGCCATTCTCAATCAGGTAGGTGACCATAGCGCGCAGCATGGCGTTGCGGCTGTCAGTGGCTCTACCCAGCTTTCTGGTACCGGCCATCCAGTTTCACTCCTTATACAAAAATACGCTTATTCGTCGTCTTTGTTCAACATAAAGCCCAGGGAGTCCAGCTTAGCCATAACCTCTTCCAGGCTCTTGCGGCCGAGATTACGAACTTTCATCATCTCGTCCTCGCTCTTGCTGACCAGATCCTCGACCGTGTTGATGCCGGCGCGCTTCAGGCAGTTGAAGGAACGCACGCTCAGATCCAGCTCTTCGATGGTCATCTCCAGAGCCTTTTCCTTGCTGGTGTCGTTCTTTTCGACCATGATCTCAGCGCCAGCGGCTTCTTCAGACAGGTTGACAAACAGGTTCAGATGCTCGGTCAGCACACGGCCAGCCAGGCTTACAGCCTCCTGGGCGTTGATGGTGCCGTCGGTCCAAACTTCCAGAGTCAGCTTGTCGTAGTCGGTGATCTGACCAACGCGGGTGTTTTCCACGCTGTAGTTCACCTTCAGCACGGGGGTATAAATGCTGTCGACGGGAAGAGTGTTGATGTCGTTCTTCTCGGCGATAGCCTGCTTGTTCCGTTCGGCAGGCACATAACCACGGCCCTTGTCGAAGGTCAACTCCATCACGAGCTTGCCGCCTTCGCCCAGGGAGGCAATATGCCATTCGGGGTTCAGGATCTCGATCTCATCGCCCTGCTTGATGCTGCCTGCGGTTACTTCGCAGGGGCCAACAGCTTCGATGCGAACTGCCTTGGGCCCATCGGTGTACAGCTTGGCAGCAATACCCTTCAGGTTCAGGACAATTTCGGTAACGTCTTCCTTCACGCCCTCGATGGTGGAAAACTCGTGTACCACGCCGTCGATCTTAACGCTGGTAACGGCCACACCGGGCAGAGAAGAAAGCAGCACACGACGCAGGCTGTTGCCCAGCGTAATGCCAAAGCCACGCTCCAAAGGCTCGGCCACGAACTTGCCGTAGCGGCCATCGGGGGACAGGCTTGCCGTTTCGATTCTGGGACGTTCAATCTCCATCATATCAATGCCCTCCTTGTAAAACCGGCAATGGCTGCCGGCCCATTAAATTCTCGATAACAAAGAACACGGGGAAAGGCCGGGGCCCTTCCCCGGAATGGATTACTTGGAGTACAACTCGACGATCAGGTGCTCCTTGACCTCGAATTCGATGTCGCTGCGCTCGGGCAGCTTGGTCACAACGCCCTTCAGGGTGCCGGCCTCGCGGGTCAGCCAGGAAGGCAGAGCCACAACGGGGGCCTCGGGGCCAACCAGCTTGCTGAACTTGACGGAAGAGCGGCTGCTCTCACGAACTTCGATCACGTCGCCGGCCTTGACCTGGTAAGAAGGAATGTTGACCTTCTTGCCGTTGACAGTGAAGTGAGCATGGCTCACCAGCTGACGGGCATCACGACGGGTCTGAGCGAAGCCCAGACGGAACACGACGTTGTCCAGACGGCACTCCAACATCTGCAGCAGGTTCTCGCCGGCCTGACCGGGACGACGGGAAGCCTCGGTGAAGTAGTTGGCAAACTGCTTCTCCAGCACGCCGTAGATGAACTTGACCTTCTGCTTTTCCTGCAGCTGGGTGGCGTACTCGGACTTCTTCTTGCGGATGTTGTTGCTGGAATTGCGGGTGGTGTTCTTCTTGGCATAACCCATGACTGCAGGAGAAATGCCCAGAGCCTTGCAGCGCTTAGCGATAGGCTGAGTATTTTTTGCCATAATTCAATTTCCTCCTTCAATCAAACACGGCGGCGCTTCGGGGGACGGCAGCCGTTGTGGGGAATGGGGGTCACGTCCTTGATCAGGGTGACTTCCAGGCCGGTGGCCTGCAGGGCGCGGATGGCGCTTTCACGACCGGAACCGGGGCCCTTAACGTAAACCTCAACAGTCTTCATGCCATGCTCGATCGCAACCTTAGCGGCGGTCTCGGCAGCAGACTGGGCGGCAAACGGGGTGCTCTTACGGCTGCCGCGGAAGTTCAGGCTGCCGGAGCTGCACCAGGAAATGGCGTTGCCGTTCAGGTCGGTGATGGTGACGACAGTATTGTTGAAGGTAGACTGGATGTGAGCCTGACCGGCAGCAATATTCTTGCGCTCGCGACGCTTGGTGCGGGCAGCGCTGTTCTTGTTAACTTTAGCCATTACTCAAATCCTCCTTACTTCTTCTTGTTGGCACCAGTGCGCTTCGGGCCCTTGCGAGTACGGGCATTGGTCTTGGTGCGCTGGCCACGGCAAGGCAGATTCTTGCGATGACGGATACCACGGTAAGACTGAATCTCGACCAGACGCTTGATGTTCAGAGCAACATCGCGGCGCAGGTCACCCTCGACGAGGATGCCAGCCTGATCGATGTAGTCACGGATCTTGGCCTCTTCGGCAGCGGTCAGATCCTTGACGCGGGTATCGGGGTTGATGCCGGTAGCAGCCAGAATCTTATCAGCAGTAGTCTGACCAATACCGTAGACGTAGGTGAGACCTACCTGGATGCGCTTTTCGCGGGGCAGGTCAACGCCGGCAATACGTGCCATAGTGTATTTCCTCCAATTTCATCCCATGTCAGTGTCGGGGCCTGCGCCGGGACTCTACGCACTTGGCCCCCAGGCGCCCGAATTAGCCCTGGCGCTGCTTATGCTTGGGGTTCTGGCAGATGACCATCACGCGGCCTTTGCGGCGGATGACCTTGCACTTTTCGCAGATGGGTTTCACGGAAGGCTTGACCTTCATGATGTTGAACCTCCTTTTGAATACTTGACGCCCTTATTTCGAGCGCCAGGTGATGCGGCCCTTCGAAAGATCGTAGGGCGACATTTCCATAGTGACCTTATCCCCGGGCAGAATACGGATAAAGTTGGTCCGCAGCTTACCGGAGATATGCGCAGCGATGACATGACCATTGGGAACCAGCTTCCCAGTGTTCCGGTCCTCGCTCAGCAACTCCACCTTAAAGGTGGCGTTGGGCATTGCTTCGCGCACAATACCTTCTACTTCGATGACGTCTTGTTTAGACAAGCTGTTTGCCTCCTCACTTGAGTTGTGACAGTTTGAGTTTGTCTTGCACGGACGGGCGGCAGTGGACGCTACATGCTTTTTCAAGACGGCACAAAATCCGCCAAATGGACATAGTTACCCCTTGTCCAGAGAAAGCATCTGGCCTACCACGGCCGAGAATAAATTATACACCAAAAATTCCCACAATGCAAGTGGTTTTTTCGGATTTGCTGCAAAAAGTTTCCGCCCGCAGATCGGGCGGAAACCATTTTGTCTTACAGCAAAGAATCCGGTTCGTCCCACCCTTTGGTGAGGATCTCGGTTTTACCCGGCAGAATGGCAACCGTATGCTCAAAGTGAGCAGCCAGGCCGCCGTCGCGGGTTTTCACCGTCCAACCATCGGCTAAGGTTTTGACCTTGTGGTCGTGCTGGCAGATCATGGGCTCGATGGCGATGGTCATACCGGCCACCAGCCGCGGCCCTCTGCCGGCGGTTCCGTAGTTGGGCACTTCAGGATCTTCGTGCAGCTCCTTGCCTACGCCATGGCCGGTGAATTCGCGCACCACAGAAAACCCGTGGCTTTCGCAGAACTGCTGCACCGCATGGCCAATGTCGCCCACACGGTTGCCGGCTTTGGCAGCGGCAATGCCCAAATACAGGGATTCTTTTGTCACATCCAGCAGGCGCTGGGCTTCCATGTCGATTTTGCCGCACGCGAAGGTGCAGGCGTTGTCGCCGTTGAAGCCGCCAACCTTGGCGCCGACGTCGATGCTGACGATATCACCCGGGCGGATGACCTGGCTTTTGGTCGGGATGCCGTGAATGACCGTGTCATTCAAACTGATGCAGGCCGTACCGGGAAAGCCATACAAGCCCTTAAAGTTGGGCTTGGCACCCTGCCGGATGATGAAGTCGTACATGAGCTGGTCCAGTTCCAGGGTCATCATGCCCGCTTCAATGTGCTGGCCGCCGTAGCGGAGAGCTGCCGCGCTGATCATGCAGGCGCGGCGCATGCTTTCCATCTCTTTGGCCGATTTGATCTGAATCACGATTATGCCTCCAGTGCCTTGAACACCAGCTGAGTGGTAGCCTCAACGGTGTCGGCACCCTTGACCACAACCAGCTTGCCGCGCTGCCGGTAGAAATCCACCAGCGGCTCGGTCTGCTCGTGGTAAGCTTTCAGGCGGCCCAGAACGGTGGAAGCTTCGTCATCCTTGCGGATGATCAGCTTGCCGCCGCAGCTGTCACATACACCTTCGACCTTGCTGGGCTTGCTGGCAACATGGTAGCTGGCGCCGCAGCCTTCGCATACGCGGCGGCCGCTCATGCGGTTGATGATGGTTTCATCCTCCACCGCGATCTCCAGCACCTTGTCGATGCGGATGCCCATGGTTTCAATGGCTTCGGCCTGAGCGATGGTGCGGGGCACGCCGTCCAGGATAAAGCCGTTGGCACAATCGGGCTGGGTCAGACGCTCTTTCAGGATGCCGATGATCACCTCATCGGGCACCAGAGCACCTGCATCCATAAAGCTTTTGGCCTTCAGGCCCATCTCGGTGCCTTCCTTCACAGCGGCACGCAGAATGTTGCCGGTGCTGATGGAAGGGATCTGGTACTTGGCACAGATGAACTCCGCCTGAGTACCCTTGCCGGCGCCGGGGGCGCCCAGAAGAATCAGATTCATACCTTATCTCCCTTCGTTACAGAGCAATCAGTCCAAAAAGCCTTTGTGTCCCACCGAGGTATTGTAGGCTTCCAGCGAGCGGAACACTTCCACGGCCACGCCCACAACGATCAGCAGACTGGTACCGCCCAGCTGCACCGACACACCCTCCATCAGGTTGCCCAGGATCATAGGCAGACCGGCCACAACACACAGGAAGATGGCGCCGATCATGGTGATGCGGTTCAGGATCTTGTTCAGGTACTCAACAGTAGCCTTGCCGGGACGGATGCCGGGAACGGCACCGTCGTTGCTGCGCAGCTGCTCGCTGAGCTGTACGGGGTTGAACTGGATGGCAACATAGAAGTAGTTGAACATCACGATCAAAGCCAGATACAGAACAATGTAGACCCAGGAATCGTAGCTGAAGGTCTCAAAGAATGCATACCAGATGGGATGCTCAGCTTCATTTACATTGATGAAGCTGCCAATGGTGCCGGGGATCGAGATCAGCGAGGAAGCGAAGATGACAGGCATAACACCAGTCATGTTCAGCTTCAGGGGAATGTAGCTGCGCTGACCGCCCATCATCTTGCGGCCGACCACGCGGCGGGAATACTGCACGGGCACGCGGCGCTCGGCGTTGGTAAGAACCACCACGAACACCAGCGAAGCCAGCAGGATGACCGCCATCAGGATCATCAGCAGGTAGTAGATGGGCTTGGCCTGAGCCAGGGTCAGCATGTTCTGCACCGTGGTGATCCAGCCGGACCAGCCGGACAGGATGGAGGTGAAGATCATCAGCGAAACGCCGTTGCCGATTCCCTTGTCATCGATCTGCTCGCCCAGCCACACCACCAGCTGATGGCCGGCGGTAAAGGCCAGAACGATGACCACGGCACTGAAGATGCCCGCGCCGCCTGTGGTGTACTTCAGGCCGCCGAAGCTGCGCACAACGAAGTACAGGCCCAGGCCCATGACGGCGGCAATGCCGGCGCCAACATAGCGGGAGATCTGCTGGAACTTCTTCTGGCCGTCTTCCCGCTGAAGCATCTGCTCCAGGGCGGGAATGGCGACGCAGAGAAGCTGCAGAATAATGGTTGCGTTGATGTAGGGAGTAACACCCAATGCGAAAAGCGTGCACTTGGACAGTGCGCCGCCCGACATCATGTTCAGATAGTTGAGCATGTTGCCTTCGCTGAACATTGCGGTAAGCACCGTAGCGTCAACAAAGGGAACGGGCACTGCGCAGCCAAGACGGTAGACGACCAGGATGAGCAGCGTAAACACAATGCGGTTGCGCAGCTCAGGGTTCTTCCATGCATTCTGCAGGGTTTTGAGCACCTTACATCACCTCAGCCTTTCCGCCTGCCTTCTCAATCTTTTCCTTGGCAGAAGCGGAGTAGGCAGCGGCCTTAACGGTCAGGGCCTTGGTCAGCTCGCCGTTGCCCAGGACCTTAACGCCGTCCAGGGTCTTCTTGATCAGGCCCTTAGCCTTCAGGGCCTCGGCATCCACAACATCACCAGCGTTGAAGCGGGCTTCCAGATCGCACACCTTAACGATGGCGTACTGGGTAGCGAAGACGTTGTTGAAGCCAACCTTGGGCAGACGGCGCTGCAGAGGCAGCTGGCCGCCTTCGAAGCCGGCCTTCTTGACGCCGGAGCGGGCCTTCTGGCCCTTGCTGCCGTAGCCAGCGGTCTTGCCGTTGCCCGAGCCAATGCCGCGGCCCTTGCGGGTGCGGGCCTTGTTGGCGCCGGGAACAGCGTGCAGTTCATGAAGTTTCATTCTCGTGCCCTCCTGTTTTACGCTTCGGTGACGCTCAGCATGAACGAGATCTTGGCGATCTTGCCCTGCGTAGCGGCATTGTCGGGCTGTACGGTCACGTCGCCGGGGCGCTTCAGGCCCAGGCTTTCAGCGGTGGCAACCTGCTTGGCGCCACGGCCGATCAGGCTCTTCTTGAGCTCGATCTTCAGCATTTTTTCAGCCATTGTTCGTACCCTCCTCAGCCCAGAATCTCTTTCACGGTCTTGCCGCGCTTGGCAGCGACTTCTTCAGCGCTGACCAGGCCGCACAGACCGGCGAACGTAGCGGACACGACGTTGATGGGGTTGCTGGAACGCATGCTGTTGGCACGGATGTCCTTAATGCCAGCAACTTCGAACACAGCACGCACCGGGCCGCCGGCGATCACGCCGGTACCGGGGGCAGCAGGCAGCATGCGAACAACGCCGGCGCCGTACTTGCCGATGATCTCGTGGGGAATGGTAGTACCCTTCAGAGCCACCTTGTGCATGTTCTTCTTGGCAGCAGCCTCACCCTTGCGGATGGCCTCGGGAACTTCACCGGACTTGCCGATGCCGTAGCCGATGGTGCCCTTGCCGTCGCCAACGACGACCAGAGCAGCAAACTTCATAACGCGGCCGCCCTTAACAGTCTTGGAGACACGATTGATGGAGACCACCTTGGTGATCATGCCGTCATCTTCACGATTGCGAATCATAGCCATAATGTGTTTCCTCCTCTCATTACAGCTTCAGGCCGCCCTCACGGGCGCCTTCGGCCAGGGCCTTAACACGGCCATGATACACAAAACCACCACGGTCGAACACAACCTCGGTAATGCCCTTTTCCAGAGCCTTCTTGGCGATGTTCTTGCCAACCTGGGTGGCAGCCTCGACGTTGCCGCCAAAGCCTTCAAAGTCCTTGTCCATAGTGGAAGCCGCAGCCAGAGTCACGCCGGCCTCATCGTCGATGAGCTGAGCGTAAATGTGCTTGGCGGAGCGGAAAACATCCAGACGGGGACGAGCGGCGGTGCCGCTGATCTTGCCGCGAACGCGGCGATGACGACGCAGACGGGCTGCGTTCTTGTCGATCTGTTTAACCATTGTTTCTCACTCCTTCTCTTACTTCTTGCCCTTACCGGCTTTGCCTTCCTTCTGCTTGACGACCTCGCCCTCGTAGCGAATGCCCTTGCCCTTGTAGGGTTCGGGGGGCTTGTAGCCGCGCACTTCAGCAGCGAACTGGCCGACCTTCTGCTTGTCGATACCCACGATGGAGAAGTGAGTGGGGTCGACCCAGTTGATCTTGATGTCGTCGGTTTCGGGCACGTCGATGTCGTGCGAGAAGCCTACGTGCAGAACCAGCTTGTTGCCGTCCTTCTTGCAGCGCATACCAACGCC
>JAFULE010000185.1 GCA_017483235.1 Faecalibacterium sp.
GAATACGCTTCGGCTTCTCGTTTCTTCGCGGTTTGGGGCACTGCTGACGACAGCATTTCCGGCATCCCCGGTATTTCCGGCTACCATATCAAGGAACAGGAAATGGTGCGCAACCTGTACACCGTTAAGGAAAACGGCAAGGTGTTCCCGATCGATATGGACATCGTGCTGCTGGATACCGAAGCGAAGAACAACTATACCGCAGGTGTAGCAAGCAAGGTGACCAATCTGGTCATCAGCTCGCAGAATATCGACGCCGACTGGGCTGCCTTTGTAAACGAGCAGCGGGTCATGTTCGAACCTGTTCTGGCTGATCTGAACGCAATGAACTAAAGCAAACCGGCCGGGGTTCCATCGCGGCAATGGGCAACACAGCCCACACAAAGGCTGGGCCTTGCCCGGTGGAACCCTGCACGTATGCCGCAAAACAGCAAACGGATAGGATTGAATACAGATGGAACAGTATGATGTGATTTTGCTGCTGGGGCATCGTTTATACGATGACGGCACCCCGTGCATGAACACTCTTGCGCGGGTGCGGCTGGCAGCCGATTTGTGGAAACAGGGCATTGCGCCGGTTATTGTGTCCTGCGGGTATAAGGGCTATAATAATGAAAACCACAATACTACGCAGGCTGATGTAATGGCCGATTTGCTGGTGCAGCTTGGTGTACCGAACGAATGCATTATTCGCGAAACGACCTCCCGCACCACATGGGAAAATCTGCGCAATGCCAAAAAGCTGCTGCAAAAAGAGCATTTTACTGCCGCAGTGGCTACCGCCGATGCCCAGATGCCCCGGGCGCTTTACATGTGCAAACGGCAGGGGATCAAAGCGGTTGGGTATGAGGCAAAGCTGCCCCATGACAAATACTGGCGGGCACGCAATCGGCTGGAGCGGCTGTTCCTGTTCGAAAACTATGTGGGATGGAGCGGTAATCGCCAGCCCAAATGGTTTTTGCCCATCCGGGAACGACTGATGAAGCGGGACAAGCGCCTTTCCAACGAGATTTACGAAACGTACAACGCGGCCCTTGCCAAAAAGAAAAAGAGATAAGGCAACACAGTATGCCTTACCCAAAGGAGAACACCGAAAATGTACGATTTTCTGATTTACGATTTCGATGGTACCCTTTCGGATACCTATCCCATTTTTACCGAGGCCTTCCTCAAGCTGATGCGGCGGTACGATATCCCGCAGGACTATGACACTGTCTATGGACTGCTCAAGCAGTCCATCGGTGCAGGCCTCAAGCATTATGATTTTCCCATTTCCAAACAGCAGGCGCGGCTGGAGTTCGAAGCCATCTACGAGCCCCTTGCCATCGAAAAGCAGCAGCTGTTTCCTCAGGCACAGGGGATTCTTCGCTTTGGCATGGAACAAGGCAAAAAGAACTTTGTCTACACCCATTCCGGGCTTTGGGTCTACCCGTTGATGGAGCGCATGGGCATCCGGGACTGCTTCGATTTTGTGCTGGACTCTACTTACGACTTCCCTCGCAAGCCGGCGCCGGACGCATTGAATTATCTGATCGAGAAATGCGGTGTCGACCGCAGCCGTGCGCTGATGATCGGCGATCGTGATCTGGATATCGACGTGGCCCACAATGCGGGTATTGCCGCCTGCCTGTATGACGAGGAAAATTTCTTCCCCGATGTTCAGGCAGAATACCGCATCACCTCGCTTGACCAGCTCAAACAGATCATTTGACGCGGGCAGGGGAGATAAGCGATGAAAATTACATGGCTGGGTCAAGCCGGCCTGCTGCTGGAAAGCAAAGGGGTCAGGGTCATCATCGACCCCTACCTTTCGGACAGTGTGGCCGCAGTTAACCCCAACAACTACCGCCGTGTGCCGGTGGACGAGCGATTTCTGCAGATCCGACCGGATGTGATTGTGTGTACGCACAACCATCTGGATCACACCGATCCCGAGACCCTGCGCCATTACCTTGACCGGGATGGCGGCATCACAGTGCTGGCGCCGCAGGCGGCATGGCAGATGGTGCGCCAGTTTGGCCACGACCACAATTACGTGCAGTTCAACCGGCATACCCGGTGGACCCACCGACATATTCGATTTACTGCCGTAAAAGCCGAACATTCCGACCCGCATCCCATCGGTGTGCTGGTGGAAGTGGATGGCAAGGTGTTGTACATTACAGGCGATACGCTGTATAATACCGATATTTTTGCCGATCTGCCTGCCCGGATCGACGCGGTGTTTCTGCCGGTGAACGGTGCGGGCAACAACATGAACATGGCCGACGCAAAAGCGTTTTGCGAGCACATTGCCCCCGGCAGGGCAGTGCCGCTGCATTGCGGTCTGTTCGACAGCATTGATATGAATGAATATGACTACGAACCCAAAACGGTTCCGCTGATTTACGAGGAGATCAAGCTATGAAAGTAACCGATATCAAAACCTTTGTGGTGGATTGCTTTCGCACCAACTGGGTATTTGTAAAGGTATATACCGACGAAGGCGTTGACGGCGTGGGCGAAGCCACCCTCGAATACAAGGAAAAGGCACTGCTTGGCGCAGTGGAGCACATCAAGGAGTACCTGGTGGGCCAGAACCCGCTGGACATCGAAAAACACTGGCATGCCATCTACCGCGATGCTTACTGGCGCGGCGGTCCGGTGCTGATGAGCGCACTGTCGGCCGTGGAAATGGCCCTGTGGGATATTCTGGGCAAACATCTGAATGTTCCGGTCAGCCAGCTGCTGGGCGGTCGCGTCAATGACAAGGTGCGTATCTATGTCAACGCATGGTTTGCCGGTGCCCGCGAACCCGAAGAATTTGCCGAAAAGGCCCGCATTGCTGTGCAGCGTGGTGTTACCGCCATGAAGTGGGATCCCTTCGGTAAAAGCTATCTGAATATCTCCAACGCCGATTTGGATAAGGCACTGCGCAATGTGGCGGCTGTGCGTGAGGCGGTAGGGGATAAGGTAGACCTGCTGATCGAAGGCCACGGCCGCTTCAATCTGCCCACCGCGATCAAGATTGCCAAAGAGCTGGAGCAGTTCAAGCCGATGTTCTTTGAAGAGCCGATTCCTCCCGATAATCTCGAGGTGCTGAAGGCAGTGCGAGACAAATCGCCCGTTGCCATTTCGGCCGGCGAGCGGCTGTATACCCGCTGGGACTACCGCAAGCTGTTCGATCTGGGGGCAGCCGATTACATTCAGCCGGATATTTCCCACGCGGGCGGCATTATGGAGCTGAAAAAGATTGCAGCCGAAGCCGAAAGTCGGTACATTCCTTTTGCACCCCACAATCCTTCCGGCCCGGTGGCCAATGCTGCAACGCTGCAGCTGGCGGCAACCTGCCCCAACTTCGAAATTCTCGAAATCATGTATTCCGACGTGGTGTGGCGTGCTGATGTGACCAACGAAGAGCTGGAATACAAGGATGGCTATATCACCATTCCCTCCAAGCCCGGCCTTGGCATCGAAATCGACGAGGAAGCCTGTCTGGCTCATCCCTATAAGCCCCACACCCTGCGCCATTACACCGGTGCATTGACCGATGTGCGGCCTGCCGAAACCAAATTCTATTATTAAGGGGTGTACGCCATGAGAAAAACGGTTCTGATCACCGGTGCCTGCATCAACACCGGCGTTGACATCGTGGAAAAATTTGCCGCCGAAGGCTATGATGTGGTGTTCACCGGCCGCAGTGCCGACAGTGTTGCCGCTGCTGAAAACCGCTACCGGGAAAAATTTTCTCAAGTGGCCATCAAGGGCTATGTTCTTCGCTCGCTGACTGAGGACGGTCTGGCCAACGAGCAGGGGGTAAAGGATCTGTTTGACACGCTGGACAGTGAGGGCGTTTTTGTTGGTACATTGGTGCTGAACGCCGCGGACCAGGGGCTGAACATGAAGATCTTCGAAAACCCGCTCAGTGATTTCACCAATGTGCTGAACACCAATGTGGTCTGGAACTACTGTCTGTGCGAGCAGTCAGCCCAGCGTATGAAGCAGCATGGTGAGGGCAGTATCGTGTTCGTCAACTCCAACACGGCCTACCGTGCCATCCCGGACCGCATCGCTTATGTCACCTCCAAGGGGGCACAGCTGGGTATGATGCGAGCCCTGACCTTGGATCTTGGTAAATACGGTATCCGGGTCAATGCGGTGCTGCCCGGTATGATCCGCACCGATCGGTGGGAGAAGAACCCCGCGTTCTACGCCAAGGTACCCTCCCGCTTTACCCCCATCGGCGATGTTGCTACTGGCGCAGATGTTGCAGATGCGGTATACTATTTTGCGGCACATGCCCGCAATACCACCGGTGCTGAGCTGGTGGTAGACGGCGGCAATACCATTCAGCTGTATCCCATCATTCCCGAAGAATAAACGAAACCAGGGTGGCTGCAATGCAGCCGCCCTTTGGTGCATAAGGAGCATTGCAAGATGAAAGATCCCAAACGGTTTGTGTACAAAACAAGGCCGCAGGCCCTGCAGCAGAATATAATTTCTGGCAAGGAATATCGCTTTACAGTGCTGACGCCCTGTTTGATCCGTATGGAATACAGCCCCAGCAGCCAGTTTGAGGATCGGGCCAGTCAAAGTGTGTTTTTCCGCGATTTTCCTGAAAATGCCTTTGAAGTGCAGCGCCAGAACGACACCCTGACCATCGAAACCGGTAACCTCCTGCTGACCTATCGGGAAAATCTGCCCTTTGCGGAAGATACCCTGTGTGTTCGCCTGAAAACCGAACCGGCTTCGACATGGCATTTTGGCGAAGAGTTTGAGGATCTGGGCGGCACGGTCAAAACGCTGGATGATGTAAATGGTGCTACTGCGTTGGAACGCGGCGTCTGCTCCTGCGGCGGCTTTTCGGTGCTGGACGACAGCCACACCATGTTGCTGAATGAAGATGGCTGGGTAGAGGTGCGCCGCCCGCAAACGGTGGACTGTTACTTCTTCGGCTACGGATACCGTTATCCGGATGCGGTCAAGGATTTTTACCGTCTGACCGGTGTACCGCCCATGCTGCCCGCCTACGCCCTTGGCAACTGGTGGAGCCGGTATCACAAGTACACACAAGAAGAATACCAGCAGCTGATCGAGCGCTTCAAACAGGAGGATATCCCGTTTTCGGTCAGTGTCATTGACATGGACTGGCACATAGTAGATATTCCGGAAGATCTGCAGGAAAAGGATGCCCCGCAAAATGGCTTTTATAATCTGAGCAACGGCTGGACCGGCTACACATGGAATAAAGAACTATTCTCCGACCATCGTGCCTTCCTGCAATACTTAAAGCAGAATCATCTGCACACCTCGCTCAATCTGCATCCCCATGCCGGCGTGCGCTGCCACGAGGAGATGTATCCCCAGATGGCCGAAAGCTGCGGTATCGACCCACAAAGCGGCGCGCCGGTGCGGCTGGATATCCTTTCACCGGACTTCATGGAACGTTATTTTGATATTCTGCACCACCCGTACGAAGAAGACGGCGTGGACTTCTGGTGGATGGATTGGCAGCAGGGCACTTCCTATTGGTGGATCCACGAGCCAAATCGGGACGGCAAACTGCAGGACGAAAGGGAAGTGCTGGATCCGCTGTGGATGCTGAACCATCTGCACATCGCGGATATTCAGCGCAGCGGTAAGCGCCCGATGTTCTTTTCCCGGTACGCCGGCCCGGGCAGCCAGCGGTATCCGGTGGGCTTTTCCGGCGATACTTATGTCACCTGGGCTTCGCTGGACTTTCAGCCCTATTTCACTGCAACCGCCTCCAACATCGGCTATGGCTGGTGGAGCCATGATATCGGTGGGCATATGGGTGGCTATCGGGATGACGAATTGGCTGTGCGCTGGCTGCAGTTCGGCGTTTTCTCGCCCATCAACCGGCTGCACAGCTCCAACACCGATTTTATCCGCAAAGAGCCGTGGTGTTTTGAAGAAAAGACCGAGCGAATCATGAAGGATTGGCTGCGCTTGCGGCATCGGTTGTTCCCGTATCTTTACACCATGAACTACCGCAATCATACCGAGCTGGAGCCGCTGCTGCAGCCGATGTATTACGCTTATCCCAAACATGCGGCAGCCTACGAAGCAAAAAATCAGTATATGTTCGGCACCGAGCTGATGGTTGCTCCCATCACCCAGCCGAATAATGCCATTACACAGAAGGGCAGCACCATGGTGTGGCTGCCCAGAGGCGACTGGTTTGATCTGTTCAGCGGCCTGCACTACACAAGCAAGAAAGGCCGCACGTTGTCCATCCACCGCGCGATCGGTGAATATCCGGTGTTCGCAAAAGCCGGTGCCATTGTGCCGCTGCAGCAGCAGTACCTGTTACAGCCGGGCAGCGATCTGGAAGTTCTTGTCTTCCCGGGGGCGGATAACCGCTTTGTGCTTTATGAAGACGCTGGCGACGGCAGCGAATTTGAAACGGGCGAATATGTGCAGACCGAAATGACCCTGCAGTGGGGCAAGGCGCCGGTGTTTACGGTTAAGCCGGCCTGCGGTGCGGTTTCGCTGCTGCCCGAAAAACGAAGCTATCGATTTGTACTGCGCGGCTTCAGCCCGCAGGTGCAGATCGCCGCACTGGTGAACGGCAAACCCTGCGAAGCCGAAACTACTTATGACGAAAAGACCCATTCGCTGGTGCTTCGCATGTCTGCAGCCCCTGCCGATGAGATCAAACTGCTGCTGACCGGTGAAAAACTGATCACCGACAACGGCGAAGTAAGCCGGCGCTGCTCTGATCTGCTGCAGAAGATGCGATTGGACGTGGAGACCAAGGTGCAGGTGATGAAGGTGGTAAACAGCACCAAATTGACCAATGTGGAAAAGCTGCGCAAGCTGAATTTCAAGGTTGTGAAAAGTGCCGAGCATCAGGCTGTGATGGAAGCACTGCTGGAGCAGCTCAACTTGACCGAATGAGCCGGCTGTGCTAAGTTGTAATACATCAAACCGTGCGCTGCATTCGGTGCGCTGCAAAAACAGGGGAGATGGATTATGATGGTTCACCGATTCAAGCGACTGCTGGTCTGCCTGGTGCTGACGGTTGTTCTGACCGGCTGCGCCCAAAACGGCAGGGAAAATGACCCGCAGGCCCTGCTTTCCCGCCTGACTGTCGAGCTGCAGCAGGGCATCGTCTGGGGCGAGTATACCCCTGACTTTGACGGAAGCCTTGGCGGCACGCCACTGCTTTTGAACGGTGCAGTGTGTGGCGGCATGGAACTGATTGAACGATATACCGCTGAATTTGATGAGAATGGTGCGCCTGTAAAGGTTGATTGCTTTTCGGGCGGAATTGTGCTGGATCAGTTCGAACAGCTGCCCAGTCCATGCCCCTGTGTGACCGCGCGGTATCATTCGAAGGATGGCGCCACCCGCTGGTGTGCGTTTTGGGTGCCGCAGCAGACTGGCCCGCTGTATCTGCTCTGGCTGGATGCGGCTATCTGTGATTACAGCACCCTGCAAGGCCTTGCCATGTCGGTGGATATTCAGATATAAAAGTTTCCCTCCGCTGTAAGCTGTTTTGGAACGGCTTGCGGCGGAGGGATTTTTTGTTTTATAATAAATACATCTTATTAGGTTGTTATTTGGTTGCATGGGAAAAAGCTTTTTCAAAAAGAGAAGTGTTGCTTGTGCCGAATGGGAGACTTTTCGATGAGCAGAAAAAGAATGATCTATCACAAACTGGTTCGTGATCGCATCCCGGCAATCATTGAAGCGTCCGGCAGGCATTGCAGCATTCGAGTGCTGGAAGATTCTGAGTATTTGTGCATGATCGATGCAAAGCTGGATGAAGAACTGGCCGAGTATCATAAAGACCAGAATCTGGAAGAGCTGGCTGATTTGCTCGAGGTTGTTTATGCGGCGGCAGAAGCTCGTGGTTACAGTGCGGCACAGCTGGATGAACTGCGCGCAGCAAAGGCTGAAAAACGCGGTGCTTTCAAAAAACGCTTGCTTCTGATCGAAGCGGAAGAAGAATAACCGCAGTACGAACAGATTATATAAGGAAACGAAAGATCATGAAAAAGAAATTGAAGATATCCTATAATGCCCCGGTAGTGCTTACCTTTGTGCTGCTCTGTTTTCTGGTCACCCTTATCGGTCTGCTGACCGGCAGCCGCAGCACGACCTTACTTTTTTCGGCTTACCGCGGTTCTGTGACCAATCCGCTGACCTATCTGCGGCTGTTCACCCATGTGCTGGGCCACAGTGGATTGGATCACTTCATCGGTAATGGCATGTATCTGCTGTTGCTGGGGCCGCTGCTGGAGGAAAAATACGGTTCAGCAACCATGCTCAAGGTCATTCTGGCCACTGCGCTGGTTACCGGCGTGGTGCACTGTGTATTGTGGAGCAACACGGCATTGTGCGGTGCGAGCGGTGTGGTGTTTGCATTTATCGTACTGTCGTCCTTCACCGCATTCAAAGAAGGGGAGATCCCGCTGAGTTTTTTGCTGGTCGCCATTCTGTACGTGGGGCAGGAAGTGTCCAGTGGCCTGCTGATTGCGGATAATGTATCCAATCTTACCCATATTATCGGTGGTGTCGTAGGGGCATCGGCAGGATATATGCTCAATCGTAAATAAACGGCTATATAGTAATCCCCAATAATTCAATAGAAGAAGCCCTCCGTTTTACGAAACGGAGGGCTTCTTTTATGCTTTTATCGTTATACCGGCGGCAGGCTGCAGCTTTCCCGCTTGACCACCGTGGAAGGGAACTCCACAACAATGTTACTGCTGTGGCAGCCTTCAATTCGATCCAGCAAAACATGAACTGCGGTTTTGCCCATCTCTTCCAGCGGGACATTGATGCTGGCCAGCATGGGGGAGGTATACTGCACGTTCTCAATATTGTTGACGCCGATGATCGAAAGATCGCGGGGCAGCTTCAAGCCGCGGTCTTTGGCAGCACGCAGTGCACCAATGGCGGTAATATCGTTGCCGCAGAATACTGCGGTAATGTCGGGGGCTTTGTCAAGCAGGCGCAGCATGCCCTGATAACCGCCTTCCATCGAGAGCTCGGAATCATCCGAAAGCAGCCGTGCGTCGGTCGGCAGGCCCAAACTGTTCAGTGCATGCAAAAAGCCATGCATCCGAGCTTCCTGACAACCAACATATCCGATTTTGCGATGCCCCAGCGAATACAGATATTCCACTGCAGACTGTGCGGCCTTGAAGCCATCGCAAATTACCTGATCGCACTTTACGTCCAGACGGTTCAGGCCCACATATACAATCTTTTTGAAATGTTTGCGCACACGGCGGTAAAGGCTGGCATCAAAACGCCCCAGAATGATCAAGGAATCCGAAGGGTTTGCGGCAAAGGTGTTCAGCAGAATGGGGCTGTCCAGATCAACAGAGGAAAAGGTGTAGTGCAGAATATAGCCGCACTTAAAGGCTTCGCGCTCGATCGCACTGGTCAGCTTTGTAAAAAACGGATCGTCTTTGGTTTCATGGGGCGGGCAGGCGAACATACAGTACAAAAGCTTTACATCTGGAATTTCCACCGGTGCGGTGGTTTTCAATGCCCGTGCCGCTGCATTGGGGGTATAACCCTGACGGCGAGCCACTTCCCAGATCTGTGCCTGTAGACTTTTACTGGCTGCAGAGGTTTTTTCGTTATTCAGCACACGCGAAACCGTAGAGATGGATACCCCCACTTCGGCAGCAATATCTTTCAGTGACATGGCCATCCCTCCCGGAGAAAATAAAGTTGATCTGTTATTTTTATGAACATTGTTATCATTATACTGGAAAGAAGGAACCATGACAATACGATTCGAGCAATAATTTTTCTTTGGGTTTCGATTTGGTTACAATGGCCAAATAATTAACGAAAATCGCAAACGTTTGCTTAAAATTTTGCTTTAAATTTGCGTAAATTTCTTGATTTTTAAAAGTTCGTTTGTTAACCTTGTGGTACAAAAGCTGCATTTGTTGAAATGTATTGTATAAAATGTGCAGCAGAATAACAGCGTGAGGTGAGCATTCGTGAAACATTTTGAGTTCGAATACGGTGCCGGCACCATGGGCGCCAACCTGCCCGACTATACCGATGAATTTATCCCCGGCATCACGGTTCCCGATCCGGATTACATCCCCGAGGATCAGCTGGAGGCAGCCTATCTGGAAAGCCTGCACAATCCCATCGGCATGAAGCCTGTCACCGAGTTGGCCCACAAGGGCAGCAAGGTGGTGTTCATTGTGCCTGACCGCGTCAAGGGCGGCGAGCAGCCCACCAGCCACCGCAAGCTGAGCATCAAGTACATCCTGCGCGAACTGTACAGCGTTGGTGTAGAGCAGAAGGATATCCTGTTCATCATCTCCAACGGCCTGCATCCCCGCAGCACCGATAAGGACGCGCTGGCTATCTTCGGCCGCGAGCTGTACGACCAGTTCTGGCCCACCGGCCAGATCATCAGCCACGACTCGGAAGATCCTGATCACATGGTGGATCTGGGCCTGACCGACAGGGGAGACCCGGTATGGATGAACAAGTACGTATACGAGTGTGACCTGCCCATCCTGATCGGCCATGTCAACGGCAACCCCTACGGCGGCTACTCGGGTGGTTACAAGCACAGCGCCACCGGCATTACCAACTGGCGCAGCATTGCCAGCCACCATGTGCCGCAGGTCATGCACCGCGACGACTTTACCCCGGTCAACGGCGGCAGCCTGATGCGTGATAAGTTCAACGAGATCAGCATGAAGATGGAAGAGAAGATGGGCCATCCCTTCTTCTGCTGCGACGCCGTGCTGGACTCGAAGAGCCGCCAGATCGCCATCTTCTCGGGCTATGCAGCCCAGATGATGCCCGAAAGCTGGAAGGTGGCCGACAAGCGCACCTACGTGCACTGGGCCGAAAAGAAGTACGATGTGCTGGTATTCGGCATGCCCCAGAAGTTCCACTACGGCGACGGCATGGGCACCAACCCCATCATGATGATGCAGGCGCTGAGCGCACAGGTGCTGCGTTTCAAGCGCGTGATGAGCGACCGCTGTGTGATCATCTGCTCCAGTTTGTGCAACGGCTTCTTCAACGATAAGGCATGGCCCTATCTGCGCAGCTGCTACGAGTGGTTCCAGCAGGACCAGATGAATGTGCTGCCGGATATGAACCGTCTGGGCGAATACTACGCCACCAACGAAGAGTACATTCGCCAGTATCGTTTTGCCAATGCGTTCCATCCGTTCCACGGCTTCAGCATGATGAGCTGCGGCCACATTGCCGAGATGAACACCAGTGCCATCTACATCGTTGGTGCCGAAGAGCCGGGCATCGCCCGCGGCATGGGCCTGAAGACCCGCGCCACCTTCGAAGAGGCGTTGGAAGATGCCATGAAGAAATACCTGCCCGAAAACCCCAACATTCTGGCCCTGCCTCTGACCTTTAAGACCACCAGCGTCCACCTGTGCATGAAGAACCCTGCCGATGACTGCATGGACGCCTACGGCCACGTAAACCACTGATTTTGGAAGGAGTGCCGCGGCGGCGCGACCCAAGAGGTCGGCGCCCGGTACTAAATATAAACAAAGGAGTATTACTATGAAAAAGATCACTCGTCGTGCATTCCTGGAAGTTCTGGGTATCAGCGCAGCTGCCACCGCTCTGGTCGCCTGCGGCGGTTCCTCCAGTTCTGCTCCTGCTGCCGGCAGCACTGCCGGTGGTGAGACCAAGAAATCCACCCTGGGCCTGACTCCGCTGGCCGAGCGCACCACCCTGAGCATTGGCTTCTTTGCCGGTTCCGCTCACGGTATGCCCTACTATGTTGCCGACAAGATGGGCTTCTATGATGAGCTGAACATTGACGTCGAGTACCAGTCCTTCACCGGCGGCCCCGCCATGATGGAAGCCAGCGCCGACTGGGATATCTGTGACGTTGGCGGCCCCGGCGTTCTGAACGGCATGAAGAACTACGACATCAACATGATCGGTGTCTGCGACAACGAGTTCAACACCGCTCTGTTCGTCCGTCCCGACAGCGATCTGGCCAAGAAGCCTGAGGATCCTGAGGTCTGGCGCGGCAAGGAGGTTCTGCTGAACAAGGGCACCACCCTGCAGTATATGTTCATGCAGTACATGAAGAAGATCGGCATCGAGGATCTGGATGCTTA
>JAFULE010000186.1 GCA_017483235.1 Faecalibacterium sp.
GCGCAGGGGGGTCTTGCGGGCCTTGTTGGCGGTGCGGGCAATGCCGATGGCGCCTTCAGCGGCAGCGAAGGACTCGTGGCCGGCCAGGAAGGCAAAGCACTTGGTGTCGTCGTCCAGCAGCATGGCGCCCAGGTTACCGTGGCCCAGGCCGACCTTGCGCTGCTCGGCAACCGAACCGGGGATGGTGAAGGCTTCCAGGCCTTCGCCGATGGCGGCGGCACACTCGGAAGCACTCTTCAGGCCACGCTTCACAGCAATGGCAGTGCCCAGCACGTAAGCCCAGACAGCGTTTTCAAAGCAGATGGGCTGAATGCCCTTAACGATAGCCTCGCAGTCGATGCCCTTCTCGAGGAGCATATCGCGGCAGGCGTCCAGAGATTCCAGGCCGTTGGCCTGCAGGCATGCCTCGATCTTGGGCATGCGGCGATCCATAGATTCAAACTTAGCCATTGTAAAACTCCTCCTTTCTTATTCTTCGCGCGGGTCAATGTACTTGACGGCGTCAGCAAAACGGCCGTAGGTGCCGATGTTGCTCTCGTAAGCTTCCTTCGGATCCTTGCCGTGACGGATAGCCTCCAGCATCTTGCCCAGACGCACGAACTGGTAGCCGATGACCTCGTTGTTCTCGTCCAGAGCCAGCTTCAGGATGTAGCCCTCGGTCAGTTCGAGGTAACGCACACCCTTGGCCTTGGTGGAGAAAATGGTGCCGGTCATGGAACGCAGGCCCTTGCCCAGGTCCTCCAGGCCGGCGCCGACAGGCAGGCCATCCTCAGAGAAAGCGGTCTGGCTGCGGCCGTACACGATCTGCAGGAACAGCTCGCGCATGGCAACGTTGATGGCGTCGCACACCAGGTCGGTGTTCAGAGCTTCCAGAATGGTCTTGCCGGGCAGGATCTCGCCGGCCATAGCGGCAGAGTGGGTCATGCCGGAGCAGCCGATGGTCTCAACCAGAGCCTCTTCGATGATGCCGTTCTTGACGTTCAGGGTCAGCTTGCAGGTGCCCTGCTGGGGTGCACACCAGCCCACACCGTGGGTCAGGCCGGAAATGTCGCTGATTTCGTATGCCTTTACCCAGCGGCCCTCGTCGGGAATGGGAGCCGGACCATGGTGGGGACCCTTGGTCAGCGGGCACATACGCTCGACTTCATGAGAATAATTCATGATGATCTCTCCTTATAGTTTTATTGGACGGGGATCCGGGACGAATCCCCGGTGAAACCACGTTCATAAACTATTATAGGGAAAAAGGCGATTTTTTGCAATAGATTTTGGCCCTGCGCGTTGATACAATTTTCACATAGGAAGCCCAAAAATCCTGTATGAAATGCCCAGTGGCATACAAAACGGCCCGCCCGGAAAAATCCGTGCGGGCCGCCGTATTTTTGTTCCGTCAGGAAAAAGCCGCTGCCTTACTTGCCGCTGCAGCCGCAGTGGAAGCCGTGGTCAAGATAGTTGGCCAGAAAACGTGCCCGGAAGCTGCGCCGCGCACAGGCGGGGCGGTTGCGCGCTTCCGCATTCTGCATACGGGGCAGAACGAACTGCAGGCAGGGCACCGTTACATCCCGGCAGGCGCTGTTGTTGTGGGCAGGCACCACCAGCGTGCGCATGCCGCAGTCGTGCTCTTTGCCACAGCTGTCCACCTCGCTGAGGATGACCGCCAGCGCCACCCGCTTGCCCGGGCAGACGTTGCGCAGGGTCACATCCAGCTGCAGGATATGCCCGGGGGAATCCAGCAGCATAGTGCAGGCGTCCACCTCTGCAGTGCCGCCGCAGCCGGTAATGCTGAAGCAGACCGGCTCGGGGCAGCAATCGTTTTCATCCTCGTCGCAGTCCACATAGATGTAGGGCGAGGGGAAGCTGGGCTGGCTGCCCTGATCGTCCTCATAGGTCAGCGACTGGTCCACCTCTACCCTGCCGGTGCAGCTGCCCACATGCTTTGCGGTAAATTCCAGCACAGCAGTCTGACTGCTCTCTTCGCCCAGGGCGTCGATCTCCCACCGCAGCGAATTGTCGCTGGTGATCTCGGCGCCGCCCACAGTGGGGTCCTGCATGGCGGTGATTTCAAAGCAGGGATCCAGCACATCGTTCAGCAGCACGCTGGTGGCGCCGGGGCTGGCGATATCCCGGGCCAAATCCTCGAACAGATCCTCCAGATCGCCCGAGTCGGGGGCAATGGCCAGATAGCGGGAATCCGGGTCGGAAGCCCAGCTGCGCAGCGCCTGCCGGTCGATGCCGCCGGTGCCGTTCAGCCCGATGACATAGATGCTGACCCCCTGATTTTTGGCGGCGGTGGCCACTGCATTGGGATTGCCGCCGGCGGTGGTTTTCCCGTCGGTGAACATCACCATCACCCGGGCGTTGTTCGAATTGCTGTCAAACAGGTTCCACGCCTTGGTAAAAGCATCGGCATGGTTGGTGGAGCCGCCCGCGGTCAGCCCGTCAATGGTATTTTTCAGGCTGGTGACCGAGGTGGTAAGGCGGCGGTCCTGGGTGGCATTGGTGGAAAAGCTGACCACACCAATGCGGCTGCCATTGCCGATTTTTCCGTTCTGGTTGCCGTCGCTGCTTTGGTCGATGATATCCACAAAGGCCTTGGCCCCCTTTTTCAGGTCAGCCAGTGCGCGGCCCTCCATGCTGTTTGAACGGTCCAGAATCAGTACGATATCGGTGGGGTTTTGCACAATGTCCGGTTCGGCAGTGACCGAAAGTTTTACGTTGAAGGAACCCCCGCATTCGATGCGGGTAGTGCTGAGTTGCTTGTTGACAGAGGTTACAGCCATTCAAAATCCTTCCTTTCTGAGCCGCAGATCGCGGTCTCAGCCCACTGTATGCTGCAGTGTCATCAAATGCAACAA
>JAFULE010000187.1 GCA_017483235.1 Faecalibacterium sp.
ACTGCCGGCTGCCAAGGCCCAGCTTTTCGGCATGCTCCATCTGGGCGCGGTACTCTACGCTGGGGTTGGAATCCATAAAATTGTCGTGGCGGCAATTCCAGCCGGGGGTGGCCAGATTGTCGCCCAGCTGGCTGTTGGGCAGCGGGGCGGCAGCAAGACAGGCATCCACACAGGCCTGATCCAGCGCCACCGGGTCAAAGCTGGCAAACATGCCAATGTCAGGCAGAATGGGGGCATCGTTTTCGCCGTGGCAGTCGCAGTTGGGGCTGATGTCCTGCACAAGGCTGATGTGGAAACAGGGCCGCCCGTGGCACACCGCCAGCGCATACTCGGCCATTTTGCAGTCCAGCGCGTAGTTGGCGCTGTCGTCGGGGGAATACACCGCGTCAAAGCTGCAGGCACCGATGCAGCGGCCGCAGCCCTTGCACTGGTCATAGTCGATGTAGGCTTTGTGTTCCCCATCAAAGTGGATGGCGTTGCTGCCGCATTCTTTGGCGCAGCGGCCGCAGCCCCGGCACAGCCCGGGCTGAATGGCGGGCTTGCCGTCGCTGTGCTGCTCCATCTTGCCGGCACGGCTGCCGCAGCCCATGCCGATGTTCTTGATGGCGCCGCCAAAGCCGGTGCATTCGTGGCCCTTAAAGTGGTTCAGGCTGATGAAAATGTCGGCATCCATTACGGCGCGGCCGATCTTGGCGGTCTGGCAGTATTCGCCGCCGGGTACCGGCACCTCCAGCTCGTCGGTGCCGCGCAGGCCGTCGGCAATGATGATCTGGCAGCCGGTGGTAATGGTGTTGAAGCCGTTCAAATTGGCGCAGTCCAGATGCTCCAGCGCGTTTTTGCGGCTGCCCGGATACAGGGTGTTGCAGTCGGTCAAAAAGGGCAGGCCGCCCTGCTCTTTGACCAGATCTGCCACCACACGGGCGTAGTTGGGGCGCAAAAAGGCCATGTTGCCCAGCTCGCCAAAATGCATCTTGATGGCCACAAACTTACCGTCCATGTCAATGTCGCGGATGCCGGCAGCCAGACACAGCCGGCGCAGCTTTTCCAGCAGGCTGGTACCCACCGGGCAACGGAAGTCGGTGTAATATACGGTAGAAGGGCTCATACTTGCAATCTTCCTTTCTTTGGAAAAACACGCCGGAGCTGTTTGCTGCACAGCGTTCCGGCGTGTTCATTTTTTACAAATCGTATAATATATTTTCTATTATACAAATTTCCATTGTTTTTCTGTTCTTTTTACAGGAACAGGCCATTGATCACAGCCATCACCAGCACCACAGCGCCCAGCGCCATGCGGTACAGGCCAAAGAACTTGAAGTCGTGCTTTTTCACATAATCCATCAAAAAGCGGATGGCCACAATGCTGACGCCGAAGGCGGCGGCACAGCCCACCAGCAGCAAGCCCAGCTGGGGCAGACCCAAGGTAAGGCCGGCGCCCAGATACTTGACCACCTTCAGCAGCGAGGCACCAAACATGACCGGCACCGCAAGGAAGAAGGTGAACTCGGCCACGGCGGGGCGGCTGAGGCCCAGCAGCAAACCGCCCACGATGGTGGCGCCGCTGCGGCTGGTGCCGGGGATCATGGCCAGCACCTGCCACAGACCGATGATCAGCGCCTGCATCCAGGTGATCTGGGCCACCTTGGTGATGCAGGGCTGAATGTTCTGCCGCTCCACCAGAATGAACAGGATGCCGTACAGGATCAGCATGGCGGCAACCGTAACGTAATTGTAGAAGTGGGCATCCAGCCAGTCATCCAGCAAAAGGCCCAGCACAAGGGCGGGCAGGGTGGCCACTGCAATCTTCATCCACAGCCGTACGCTGGGCATCTTCAAGGTGATCTGCCCATCGGGGTGGCGCACCACCGGCCACAGCCGGTTCCAGTACAGCACCACCACTGCCGCAATGGCACCCAGCTGGATCACCACCCGGAACATCTGCATAAATTCGGGGGTCTGATCCATCTGCAGCAGCCGCTCGGCCAGAATCATGTGCCCGGTCGAAGAGATGGGCAGCCATTCGGTAATGCCCTCGATCACGCCCAGCAGGGCAGCTTTTATCATATCCATCCGCGAAACTCCCCTTTGCAACCATCGGTTTCTACTATGTATACGAGCCAGCCCGGCCAAACCTTACGCCCACTGCCCTATGATGGTTCAATTTGTTTCAGTATAGCATACTTTGGGGGCAAACGCACCCTTTTTTGCAGCTTTTTGCACAGTTTGGGCACACTGAAACTAAAGGAGGGCTTGCCATGGTCATTTCCATTCCGCTGCGGGGGCGGGTGGTGTTTCTGGTGTGGGGGCTTGCCGCCGGTGCAGCCGCCCTGTGGGCCACACAGGGCATGGGCAGGCTGTGGCAGGCTGCCGGCTGGCTGATTCTTGCCGGGCTGCCGGCGTGGCTGTTTTTGTGGGCGGGGCGGTTTTCGGCCCTGCCGGGGGCCGACGGCAGTCTGACCGTACACACCGGCCTTGTGTGGCGGCAGATGCGCTGGGTGCAGCCGGGGGCAACCCTGTTTATCGCAACCGCCGCAGGGCCGCTGCTGGGGCTGGCCGGGCTGCGGGTGGCAGCGGTGGTAACCGCCGGTGGGGTAACGGTATTGCCCGGCATTTCCCGCGCCGACGCAGCCCTTTTACAGCGGCTGCTGGGCAGTCAATCGTGAATCGGCTTCACCCGCTGGACGCCGCACTGCGGTTTGCCCGCACCCTGCCCGCCGCCCTTGTGCCCCCGCTGCTGGCTTTGCTGCAGGGCAACCCCGCACCGCTGACCCACACCCTGCGGCAGAACGCTGCTCTTCTGGCGGTGCTGTTGGCGGCGGCTGTGGCCCGGTATGCCGCCGCCGGCTGGCAGATCACCCCTGAAGGGCTGGTGGTACTGCGCTTTGGGGTGCTGCTGCCTCGCCGCCTTGTGCTGGACCCTGCCCGGCTGGTGGCGGCCACCGTACGCACCACCCTGCCCTACCGGCTGGCGGGGGCAGCACGGCTTACTCTTGCACTGCGAGGGGTAGCGGGCGCCCCGGGGCAGCAGATCCGTCTGGTGGTGTACCGGCGGCATATCGCCGCCCTTCTGCAGCTTTTTGCCCCTCATCTTGGGGCTGACGCAGTGCCCCGGCTCTCACTGTATTTCCGGGCGGGATAGCCGGCTTTCACCTTGTTCCCCGCCGGCTTTTCTGCTACAATAAAAACAGGAAACAATTTCATGGAAAACCATCTGCGCGAGGTGACAACAGCCATGATCAAAACGGTGATCTTCGATTTGGACGGCACATTGCTGAACACACTGCAGGATCTGGCCAACGCGGCCAACTGGGTGTGCGGCGTAAACAACTGGCCCACCCACCCCACGGTGGCCTACAAAACCATGGTGGGGGACGGTATTCCCAAGCTGGTGGAACGGTTTGCCCCGCCATGGGCCCGCACCGAAGCCATGCTGGGCGGCGCATTGGCCCAGTTTTCGGCCCGGTACGCCGCCCACAAGATGGACACCACCGCCCCCTACCCCGGCATGAAAGCGGTGCTGAAAGCTCTGCAGGCCGGCGGTGTGCGGCTGGCAGTATTCTCGAACAAATCGGACGGGCTGTGCAAGCTGATCATCCGGCATTACTTTGGCGACAGCTTTGCGCTGGTGCGGGGCAGCCTGCCCGGCGTGCCCACCAAGCCCGACCCCACCGGGCTGCAGCAGCTGATGAAACAGCTGGGCGCTGCCCCTGAAACCACCCTGTTTGTCGGCGACAGCGACGTGGATATCCACACCGCCCACAACGCCGGCTTGATGGCTGTGGGCGCCTGCTGGGGCTTCCGCGGAGCTGAGGAGCTGAAAGCCGCCGGGGCCGATGCCCTTGCCGACAGCCCTGCCGGCCTGCTGGCACTGGTACAGACCATCAACGCAAACAGCCGCGATTAAACTACATATTCTTCCCTGCCCCGGTGCCCTGCAGCACCGGGGTGTTTTTTGCGTTTGCGGCAGCGTAAAAAAGGGTGCGGCCCTAAAACAAGGCCGCACCCTACAAAAAAGCGTTTCTGTTTGTTGATTTCAGTTGATATATTACAATTTGTAATTACAGTTTGGTATCCCAGCGGCCGCACCAGACGTTTTCTTCGGGCTGGCCCTTGAACTCGCTTTCGCCGCACAGCTTTTCGATCACACTTTCAACCACAGTCAGCGAATCGTTGTAGCAGTTGATATAGGTGCGGCTCATGGTCAGGTCGATCAGATAGTTGGGCAGATACAGGCTGATAAAGGCGGTGGGCACCTGTGCTGCATACCAGGGCTGTTCAATGGGCAGGGTCCACTTTACACGCATGGTGTTGTACTGGGCAAAGCCCACCTGATCGATGAACACCAGCACCGCATCCACATTCTTTTTCAGATCTTCCATCTTGCCCTTGACCGCGTAGTCCTCGCCAAACTCCACCGTAAAGCCACGCTTTTCCAGTTCTTCCACGATCTTGACCTTTACCTTGGCAGCTGCATCGGTTTTGATCAGCTTGCCGGCCACCACCATGCCGTCGCCCTCCAGGAAATAGACCCGGATCTTTTTGTGGGTGGCGGGGTTCAGCGGCAGCATCTTCTGGGTATCTTTTACCAGAGTGATGGCCTTGTCGGCAGCCTGCTTGGCGATTGCCTGGAATTCGGGGCATGCCACCACGTTGGGGATATTCTCTTTCGGGGCCATGATGGTGCCGGCGGCGGCCTTTTTGTGCAGGCCGATGCTGGCCTTGGTGCCCAGAATACGCATCAATGCGTCGGTCATGCGCTCTTCGGTGATGATGCCGTTCTTGTAGCCGGCCAGCATGTAGCCGAAGTCTTCTTCCATATCGTTGAAGAACAGGTACATATCGCAGCCGGCGGCAATGGCCTGCGGCACCTGCTGGCTGCGGGGCATAGCGCCGAACATGCCGATCATGTGGCTGGCGTCGGTAACCACCATGCCGTTAAAGCCCAGCTCGGTTTTCAGCAGGCCGTTCATCAGCTCGGGGCACAGGGTGGCGGGCAGGATCTCGTGATCATCCAGCTCGTGGTCGGCCAGCTTGCGCTGCCATGCGGGCTGGGCGATATGGCCGGCCATAATGGTCTTGACGCCGTAGTCGATCAGCTCTTTGTACACCTTGCCAAAGGTATCCATCCACTCGTCGCAGGGCAGGTCGTTGATGCCCATCATCAGGTGCTGGTCGTTTTCTTCGGTGCCGTCGCCGGGCCAGTGCTTGATGGTGGTGGCCATGCCGCACTCTTCGTTGCCCTTCATAAAGGCTTTGGCATACTCGACGGTGCGCTCCACATCCGCGCAGAACGAGCGGGTCTGTACGATGGTGTTGCGCCAGTTGAACAGCAGGTCCACCACGGGGGCAAAGTTCCAGTTGGAGCCGATGGCCATGGCCTCGGCGCCGCCCACCTTACCGGTCTGATAGGCCACTTCGGGGTCGCGGGTTGCTGCCACGGCCGCGCCGCAGGCCACATAGGTGCCGCCGCCCACGCCGCCGGTGCCGCCCTGCTCGCAGTTGCTGGCCACCAGCAGGGGTACCTTGCTGCACTGCTGGAAGGTGTTGATCATATCCCACAGCTCGGGCGCGGGCTTGTTGTGGTAGCGCAGCGCGCCGGGGTGATAGGTATCGGCCACCTTTTGGATGGCTTCGGGGCTGAAATCGGTGACCATGTTGACAAACAGCTGGCCGACCTTTTCCTCGTCGGTCATGTTGGCAATGGTATCCATCACCCACTGGATATCCTCGTCGGACAGGTAATAGGGCTTGGCTTTCAGGTCAACCTTGGGCATTTTGATGGGCATGGTTCTGCTCTCCTCTCGGTGTTTTGTTCGCCTGCACAGGCGATATCATTAAAAAAAGTATAGCATAGCCCTGCCGTAGCATGCTGACCAAAGATATTACTGTTTTTTATACAATAGTAACCAAACTGTTGGAGAAAAAAGAAAAGCGACGGACGCAAACGGATGCGTCCGTCGCTTCGTGTTGGGGATCACTGGCCGTTGCAGGTACCCTGCTTGCAGCCCGAAGCCTGCATTGCCAGCATTTCCTCCATCTTAGGGGCAGTGTATTCCATACCGGGATCCTCCTTTCGAGTTCTTATCGTGCCTCGGCCAGCTTTTTGGCCGAAGCAGAACAACCATATAAATCGCCGTCTTCCATATAGGCAAGGCCGGGGCACCGGATGCAGGTTTTCTGCACCGGGCAGGCATCACAAACCGGGCGGGGCAGCTTGGCGCGCTGCCTCCATTCCAGCAAGGCGTGGGCTTCGTGCCAGATCCGTGCCAGCGGGGTTTTGTGGACATTGCCCACATCCAGTGTTAAGGTATTGCAGGGCCAGACAGTGCCGTCGTAATTCACACAAATACTGCTGAAACCGGCACTGCAGGGGGCAGCCCCCTCCTCCTGCACCTTCAAATTGCCCCGATACACCTCGTTCAATGCATCTGTTTCGTCCAGAATGGTTTTAAAATCTTGCCCGATCTGCAGCGCGTGGGGGCTGCTGTCGCCATCGGTTTTGCCAAAAATCGTGGTGGTGGTGCGGAAAGCAAACCCGTACTTCCGGGCAAACTGCTCTACCTCGCGGTAAGCGTACTTGTTCCACTCCATCAGCGGGGTTTTTACGGTCACATCGATGCCGTAGCGGTGCAAAAGCAGAATGTTGTCCAGACACTTCTGCAGCGAGCCGGGCACCTGCGTAATGCGGTCGTGCACCTGCGGATCCATTGAAAAAACGGTGGTGGAAAAATTGGTGATGTGCAGCTGGGCCAGCATCCGGATGTAATCTTCATCCATAGCGACACCGTTGCTCATCAGGTGCACCCGCATCCAGCGGCTGCGGGCGTAGGCGATCAGCTCGGGCAGGTCCTGCCGCAACAGAATTTCGCCGCCGGTAAAGGTAACATTCAGCGCCCCCAGTGCCCGCGCCTCGTCGATCAGCCGCTTGACGGTTTCGGTAGGCAGGCCGGGATGGGTATGATCCGGAATATAGCAATGCACGCAGTTTTCATTGCAGCGCGAAAGCAGCACGAACATGATGTTGAAAAGCTGGGTATTCTGCTGGCACTGCTGGGCCAGTGCATCCACCGAAAGCTGTTTCACGGCTGCACCTCCTGACTGATCTGCACCAGAGCTTTTTGCTGCAGACTGTGGGCAAATGCGGTCATATCCTGCCGCAGTTGTTCCGGCAAAACGGTGGGATAAAGCGTTTGCAGCTGTACCAGCACCTGTTCAAAGCAGGGCTGCTGTTCCAATGCCAGCCAAAAGGCCTGAGCCGTTCCCTCCAGCCGGTACACCAGACCGTTTGCCTCGTTGAAGATATAGGTTTGGCCAAAATAGCTTTGCCACGAAACATTGGCGGTATAACGGATCTGCATGGCGGCCCCCTGTGTTTCAAATTTGCGGTACGATTGTATTATAAAAGTTGCTTGAAAGCGGTGTCAAGCCGGGCAGCAGGCCTTAAGCAGTGTTTTTGGATTCTATCGGGCAAAAACAGAACCCGCTGCCGTGTGTGTCACGCGGTGTTGTGGTTTGTACCCACGGGCTGTTGGTTGCGGCTGCGCCGCCGCCCTGCAGCATAAGCGAGCGCTGCCTGCGGCAGATACAGTGAGCGAATTGCTGGGGCCGCGGTCAAAATTTCGAAGCATAGCGAACGCGCAAATGAAATTTTGGGCACCGCAACCCGTCTCGATTCCCACGGGTCAAGC
>JAFULE010000188.1 GCA_017483235.1 Faecalibacterium sp.
CCGCCGACCAGACGGTGGACTTTGTCACCCTGCTGGATGCGGTGGCCTCGGACGGCGTGTTCGAAAGTACCGACGCCGCCAAGATCTACCTGACCGGTCTGGCCGAAACGGTGCCCAGTATTTCCAACGTGCGGGCTTACGCCCAGATTGTGCTGGAAAAGTATCTGGTGCGCCAGCTGATGGGGGTGGCCAAGGACATTCTGCAGCGCTCGGGCGAAGAACCGGACGCCGATCTTTTGTTGGAAAACGCCGAGCAGAAGATCTACGAAATCCGTTCCGGCCGCGATTCCAGCGCCCTCACCCCGCTTTCCTCCAGCATGGTGGAAACGCTCAGCAACCTGCAGAAGCTTTCCGGCCCGGATGCCGATAAATACAAGGGCATCCCCACCGGCTTCCGCCTGCTGGACACGGTGCTTACCGGCATGGGCCGCGGTGATCTGATCATTTTGGCCGCTCGCCCCGGTATGGGCAAAACCAGCTTTGCGCTGAACATTGCCTCCAACGTGGCCGAACAGCAGCGGGTACCGGTGGCCGTGTTCAGTCTGGAAATGACCAAAGAGCAGCTGACCAACCGTATCCTGTCGGCCAAAGCCGGCATCGACAGCCATGTGTTCCGCACCGGTGCCCTTACCGCACAGGATTGGGAAGATCTGGCCCTTGCATCCGAAAAACTGCACGATGCCCCCATGTATCTGGACGATACCTCCGGCATCACCATTGCCGAGATGAAGGCGAAGATCCGCCGCATCAATCAGGACCCCAGCCGCCCCAAGATCGGCCTTGTGATCATCGACTATCTGCAGCTGATGACCAGCGGCCAGCGCAGCGAAAACCGTGTGCAGGAAATTTCGGGCATCACCCGTAACCTCAAGATCATGGCCAAAGAGCTGAACGTACCCATCATCGCCCTGTCTCAGCTGTCCCGTGCGGTGGAAAAACAAAGCGGTGCAGGCGGCAAACGCCCCCAACTTTCCGACCTGCGCGACTCCGGCTCTATCGAGCAGGATGCCGACTGTGTTCTGTTTTTGTACCGCGAAGCCTATTACAACAGCCAGCGCGGCGAAGGCGAGCCCGAGGCAAATGCCAACATTGCCGAATGCATTGTGGCCAAAAACCGTCATGGCGAAACCAGCACCGTACCCCTTGGATGGGACGGCGCCCACACCCGTTTTATCGACGTGGATTTCAACCACATTGGGTAATATTATATGAACAATCACAGCGGCGAAACCGCCGCACAATTAAAAACACGCATCGAAGAGTCCGTGCTTGCCCATTGCGGGCAGGCCGGGCTTTTTGCGCCTGCAGGGGGGCAGGTGGTGGTCGCGGTGTCCGGCGGGGCCGACAGCATGGCATTGCTGCGTATCCTGCTGGCACTGCAAGAGCAGTTGCATATCACGGTGACAGCCTGCCATGTCAACCACGGCCTGCGTGGGGCGGAAGCCGACCGGGACGAAGCCTTTGTACGCAGCCAGTGTGAACAGCTGCAGGTTCCGCTTACCGTGTGCAGGCTGCATCGTGGGAATAATCCGCCCCCCAAAAATCCGACCGAAGAGTGGGCCCGGCGGCTGCGCTATGCCTGCTTTGAGCGGATGTGCACCGGGCCGAATACCGTGGTGGCCACTGCCCACACCCTGACCGATCAGGCCGAAACCCTGCTGTTCCGGCTGGCCCGGGGCACCGGCCCCCACGGGGCGGCAGGCATTCCGGCAAAGCGGGGGTGTTATGTGCGCCCGCTGCTGTCCCTGACCCGGCAGGACACCGAGAACTATTGTGCCGCAGTGGACCAACCCTATATCACCGATGGCACCAATGATACCGATGCCTACGCCCGCAACCGGCTGCGCCACCACGCCCTGCCTGCCCTGCAAAGCGTGAACGAGGGCGCACAGCAGAACATTGGCCGCTTCTGCCGGAAGATGGCCCGGATCGACCAATCCTTTGCCCGCTGCGCGGACGAGCTGATGGCTGCGGCAGCCGAAGAGGGCAATGCTCTTGCCGGCCCATGGGCGCTGCCGGTGCTGCAGGCGGCCGACCCGCTGATTCTGGAAGCTGCGCTGCATCGGCTGCTGCAGCCAATGCAGGATGTGGGCACCCAGCATATTGCAAATCTGATTGAATGTGTGTGTACCGGCCGCGGCCGTGTGCGGCTGGCCGGCGGCGTGTGGCTGCAGGCCGGGCAGGGCAAACTGTGGCTGCACCGTGAGGTGGTGGAAAAACTCCCCCGGAGTACTGCCGTTTTTCCTCTTGCACCAGGCGAATATTCCTTTGCCGGGGGCCGCAAACTGAAAATTGAAGTATTTTCGGCCGATAATTTTGAAAATACACCGCTCGTTCACAAAAAAGACTTAAAAAACATGGCCGATTATGCTAAAATATCCTTGTTATACCCTGTGCTTCGCACGCGGCAGGCGGGCGATATATTCCGTCTGGCGGGCAGAGGGGTGTCCAAGTCGTTGAAAAAACTGTACAGCGAAGAAAAGCAGCCCGCTGAACTGCGGGCCGAGCTGCCTTTGCTGGCGGCAGGGCAGCAGGTGCTCTGGCTGTGGGGCCACGGCTTTGCCGAGGGCTTTGCGCCAACCTCTGAAACCCGGGAATTGCTTTGTTTCACGGAAAGTTTCGATAAAAGTGAAAAATAAAGGAGAATGAATCATGACTATGCACGACGATATCAAACAGATCCTTGTCAGCGAAGAAGAACTGAAAGCCAAGGTTGCCGAACTGGGTGCGCAGATCAGCCGGGACTATGCCGGCAAAGATCTGCTGCTGGTTGGCATTCTGAAGGGCTCGGTGGTATTTATGGCCGACCTGATGCGCGCCATCACCATCCCCTGTAAGATCGACTTCATGGTGGTTTCCAGCTACGGCAGCGGCACCACCACCACCGGTCTGGTCAAGATCGTAAAGGATCTGGATCAGGATCTGTCCGGCAAGGACGTGGTGATCGTAGAGGATATTCTGGACACCGGCGTTACCCTGTCCAATCTGGTGCCCATGCTGAAGATGCGCCACCCCAACTCGGTGCGCATCTGCACCATTCTCGACAAGCCCAGCCGCCGCAAGGTGGACATCACCGCCGATTACAGCGGCTGCGCCATCCCCGACGAGTTTGTTGTGGGCTACGGCCTGGACTATGCCGAAACCTATCGCAATCTGCCTTATGTGGGTGTGCTGAAGCCGGAAGTATATACCCACTGAAAAGCGCTGTGCGGCAGCGGCTTTCCACCCCAATATAGTACAGAATTGGAGCTGATCCTTTGCAACCAAACAAAAAACCTTCGTGGAATCCGCTGATCGCAGCGGTGGGTTTTCTGATCGCCATCATGGTCTGGGCGCTGTTTTTCTCGCCCAGCGATAAGGTGTCCGAAAGCATGAACTATTCCAAGGTCATGGGCTATTTCAAGGCCCAGCAGGTTACCGCCTTTGATCTGGACCTGAACACCGGTGTGATCACCCTTAGCCTGAAAGAGGGCGAGCGCCCCCTGCCCGAAAAGGACGAAAATGCCGGCCAACAGATGAGCGGCGGTATGCTGAGCGGTATGCTGACCCAGCAAAAACCGGAAGAACCGCAGAACGGCGGCGTTATGGTGGTAAGCTACACCCTGCCGTATCTGGGGTATTTCCTGCAGTATGAAATGAAGGAATATATCGACG
>JAFULE010000189.1 GCA_017483235.1 Faecalibacterium sp.
CACCGTCAGCGAGGAATATCTGGGCGAAGCGCTGGAGGGCCTGCGCGATCAATTTGTGCTGGCCACCAAAAGCATGGCCCGCGACAAAGAGGGTATGGCCCGCGACATTGACATCAGCCTGAAAAATCTGCGCACCGATCATATCGAGCTGTACCAGGTGCACAACCCCAATCTTTCTCAGCTGCAGCAGATCATTGCCACCGGCGGTGCGCTGGAAGCATTGGTGGAAGCCCGTGCCGCCGGTAAGATCGGCCACATCGGCCTGACCTGCCACTCGCTGGAGGTGTTTGAAAAGGCCCTGACTCTAGACTGGGTCGAAACCATCATGTTCCCCTACAACATTGTGGAAAATCAGGGTGAGGCACTGCTGAAGGCCGCCGCTGAAAAGAACATCGGGTTTATCGCCATGAAGCCGCTGGCCGGCGGTGCGATCGAGGATGCCGCCCTGGCGCTGCGGTATCTGTCCGCCATCCCCGAGGTGACGGTGGTCATCCCCGGCATGGCTACGGTGGAAGAGGCACAGGTCAACATGGCCGCTGTGGCCGACACCGCCCCGCTGAGCGAAGCCGAGCAGGCCGCCGCACAGGCGGTGCGCGATGCGCTGGGCACCCAGTTCTGCCGCCGCTGCAATTACTGTGCCCCCTGCACGGTTGGCATTGGCATTCCCAACGTGTTTTTGATGCAGGGCTATCTGGACCGCTACGGTCTGGGCGACTGGGCCAAGGCCCGCTACGCCGGCATCGAGGTAAAGGCTTCGGCCTGCATTGAATGCGGCGTGTGTGAAACCCGCTGCCCCTACAATCTGCCCATCCGCCAGATGCTGAAGGTGGCTGCCGAAAAGTTCGGCGCATAACCCTTATGTAACGGCAGACAGCCCCCGAAGACCATGGTCTCCGGGGGCTGTTTTTTGTGGTTTGTGTGGGTTATTCTGCTTTGCGCACGCCCAGCTGTACCGCCAGCTGCTGCATCCGCTGCACATCCACCTTGCATACCTCACGGTCGTAGGTGTAAAGTCCGTTTACTTCATCTTCCACGTCCGACACCTGTGTATAGATGCAGCCGCACAAACCATGGGGAATCGAGTCCAGAACCATGATTTTGTACAGCTCCAGAATTTTATCGGTCAGCGCCTGCTCGCTGTCGGTGTCGCCGTAGCCGTAGGTTTTTTCGGTGTTGAAGCGGTGGCCTTCGATGGGGCGGGTGTAGCCGCCGCATTCGCTCAAAAACAGGGGGCGCTCTTTTGCAGCCAGCGGCTTTACCTTAAAGTAGATGTGCAGGCTGTCCATATCGCTTTGCTTCTGGGCAAACCAGCCGCTGGTGGCGTCGTAGATGCGGGTGGGATCGGCCGCTTTGCAGTTGGCATAGATGCGGTCGCTGTCAAACTGGCCCCAGCCTTCATTGAAAATGGTGTAGCTGACGATGCAGGGGTGGTTGTACAGCTGCTTCTGGGTGGCGGCGGCATGGGCTTCAAAGATTGCCTTGCGCTGTTTGCCGCCGGGGTAGCGGTCGGGCCGCTTCTGCAGGCCGATGTTGGGCAGGGCGGTGTCGAACAGCCAGCTGTAGCCGCCATTGTTCACCATGTCCTGCATTACCAGCATACCCAGCCGGTCGCAGGCGTAGTAGAAGGTTTCGGGCTCGATCTTGATGTGCTTGCGCAGCAGGTTGAAGCCCAGCTGCTTCATCCGCAGAATATCCCGTTCGTACTCGCGGGGGTCTTCGGGCAGATAGATGCCGTCGGAAAAATAGCCCTGATCCAGTACGCCATGCCAGAACACCGGCTGTCCGTTCAGGCAGAACCGGTTGTAGCCATCCACCTTCTCGATGGTGGAGGTGCGCAAAGCAAAATAGCTTTCCACACGGTCGGCGGCGGTTTCCACGGTCATAGGGTACAGATAGGGGTCGTCCGGCGTCCACAGATGCGGGTTTTCCACCTCAATGCGCACCGTTTTTTCGGTAAAGGTACGCGGTTCGCCGTCGGCAACGGTCACAGTGTATGCGTCGGCGTCGGTTTCCACCTGCAGTGTAATGCCGGTCAGGTCGGGGGTGATGCGCAGCCCTTCCACCGCCATGGGGGGCACGGCCTCCATCCACACGCTCTGCCAAATGCCGGAAATGGGGGTGTACCACATGCCGCCCCGGTCCTTGCGCTGCTTGCCGTAGGGGTAATCGTGGCTGAGGGTGTCAGTAACATGCACGGTCAGGGTGTTTTCATCCGCGACCAAAAGCCCGGTCACATCGGCAAAAAAAGGCAGGTAACCGCCCTCGTGCCGCACAGCGGGGCGGCCGTTGACGAACACCGCTGCGATCTGATCCACCGCGCCAAAGTGAAGCCGCACCGAATCGCCGGGCTTTGCAAAGTCATTGGGCAGGGTAAAGGTTCTGGTATAGGTAAATTCTTCGGGTACGGCCCCCTCATAGCCGGAAAGGGCGGCCTGCGGGGCAAAGGGCACCCGGATGGGTTTATCGTTCAGAAGCCAGTCGCCGTTCAGGCTGAAAAAGCTGGCACGGCGCAGCTGCGGGCGGGGGTATTCCAGCGCCCAATCGCACGCGGGGGATGTAAAGACCATAACACCGTCTCCTTACAAGGCAATTTGCTGGCCCCAGTATAGCAGATACGGTGCGGATAAAACAAGCCCGGACATCCGCCGATGTCCGGGCTTTGATGCGATATAAAATCAGAGCTTGCGCTTTTTCCAGATGCGCAGGCCTACGCCGCCGCAAACGGTCAGGATGATCAGCCAGCTCAGGTTACGCAGCACCCACAAAGCAAGGTCGAACAGGGTGTCGGCAAAATTCTCAAAGCCGCCGGTCAGGGCGTTCAGCAGCCGCTCGGCTGTGGTGGGCTGCACCGGGGTGTAGTTGGTCACCTCCTGCACGGTGGCCTCGATGGTGCAGTATGCGACCTGATCGTCGTATATCTTCAGCTGCCGCTGGTAGCTTTCCAGCTCATACTGTACGTCCGACAATTTATCTTCAATATCCAGCAGATCGGTCAGGGTTTCGGCCTGGGCGCTCAGCTGCTGCAGCCGATCCCGCTGGGTGGTCAGGGTGTCGATGCGGGCCGCCACATCCACATAGGCAGCGGTGATGTCCTGGCTGTCCTCCACCTTTTTCACCAGATTGCCGCCGGCCTCGGCCTGGGCCAGAAAGCTGTGGTAATGCTCCACTGGCACCCGCAGGGTGTAGCTGACCCGGCGATGGTCGGTGCCGTAGCCGGAATTGGCGCTGTGCTCGATATAGCCGCCGGCCACCTGCAGGGCCTGATGCAGCTGCTGCAGGGTTTCGTCGTAGGTGGTGCTTTCCAGCGCGATCACTGCCGTGTAAATGATCTTGCGGGCAGCGGCGCTGCGCTGGGTGCCGTCGGAGGTCTGGCTTTTCAGCTCGGTGCCGGCGACAGGCTGGTTGACGCCGTTTTCAGCCAGCGAGCCATCCACCCAGCTTTCGGTGGTGAAGGAATCGAACATCAGATCAGCCGTGCCCTTTGCATCGGTGCTTCCACCGGCTGCAGCCCCCGGGGCGATTGCGGCGGTGTTCTGGGAAGCTTCGGCAAAATAACTCATGCCGCCCATGCCAATGCCGCCGGCGCCGGCCAATGCCAGCATTGCCACGCCACCGCACACAAAGCAGGCGGCCATGCCGGCCAGTCTTTTCAGCGGGAAGCGCACCGCTTTTTTGGCCGCGGGCTTTGCGGCAGGGGCTGCGGTTTTCATGGCGCGTAGCTTTTCTTTCAATTCATCGGGGGCGCGCAGGGCATCCACCTCGGCTTTATATTCAAACCA
>JAFULE010000190.1 GCA_017483235.1 Faecalibacterium sp.
ACCCGTGCCGACGCGCTGAAAAACGCCATTGCAGGCTGGAACACCCGGTTTGAGGGCCGGGTTACCCTGTGGTACGAATACAGCTACAACGCCTGTACTGCGCCGGTTCCGGCGCTGGAAGCCACCCCCTGCCAGCTGGGGTGCAGAATCTGATGCTGCGTTTGCCGGTGGCCGAAGAGGACGAGGTGATCGACCTGTCCGGTCTGGCCGGCATTATAACCGCCATGAAGGACGGCGGCTGCAGCTATGTGGCGGTGCGCGATGCCGCCATTGCCGACTTCCACTGAGGGAAGCGGCGCTTTGAGGGAGGAAGTAAAAATGAATACCCATTGTTTTGCCCCGGCAAAGATCTTGCTGCCGGACGAGCGGGTGCCGCTGGGCCAGTGGGCCTGTGTGGCCTGCGACCAGTTTACCAGCCAGCCCGAATACTGGGCCAAAGCCGAGGCCATTGCCGCCGGTGTGCCCAGTGCCCTGCATCTGGTGCTGCCCGAGGCCTATCTGGAAACCGAAACCGATGCCCAGCGCAGCCGGCGCATTGCGCAGATCCAGCAGACCATGCGGGAGTATCAGGCCGATGTGCTGACCCGCAGCGTGACCGGCTATGTGTATCTGGAACGCACCGAGCAAAGCGGCCGCATCCGGCAGGGCCTTGTGGGCGTGGTGGATCTGGAGGCCTACAGCTACCAAAAGGGCGCTTTGCCCATGATCCGCCCCAGCGAAAGCACCGTGGTGGAGCGTATTCCGCCCCGCATGGCGGTGCGCCGCGGTGCCTGTCTGGAGTTGCCCCACGTGATGATGCTGGCCGATGACGCGGCCCAGACCCTTGTCGAGCCCATCGGCCGGGTAAAGAACAGCCTGCCCAAACTTTATGAGGGCGAGCTGATGCTGGGCGGCGGCCACATTGCGGGCTGGGCGGTGGAAGATCCGGCTTTGCTGGCCCAGATCGAAGCGGCTGTGGCTGCGCTGGAAAGCCAGGGCGCTTTTGACGCCAAATATCCTGCCGCGGCCGGCAGTGCCCCCATGGCGCTGGCCGTGGGCGACGGCAACCACTCGCTGGCCACCGCCAAGGCCTGCTGGGAGGAACTGAAAGCCACCCTGCCCGCCGGGCAGTGGGCTGATCACCCGGCCCGGTTCTGTCTGGCCGAGGTGTGCAACGTACATTCCGACGCCATCGAGATCGAGCCCATCCACCGGGTGCTGTTCGACACCGATGCCGCCGCGGTGCGCGCTGCGCTGCAGACCTACTGCAGTGCCAATGCACTGGCGCTGGGCAAGGGACAGGGCGAACAGACCTTTACCTTTGTCTGTGCCGACCACAGCGAGGTGCTGCACTTTGCCGCGCCGAACCACCCCCTGACGGTGGGTACCATCGACGGCTTTGTGTTTGATTACTTAGCCCACAACCCCTCTGCCAAGGTGGACTACATCCACGGCGAAAACAGTGTGGCCCAGCTTTGCCGCGAAAAGGGCGGCGTGGGCCTGCTGATGCCCCCCTTTGACAAGGGCGACATCTTCAAGGGCGTGGTGCTGGGCGGCGTGCTGCCCCGCAAAACCTTCAGCATGGGCCATGCCGAAGAAAAGCGCTATTATCTGGAAGCGCGCCTTATCACCGAATAACCGCAAGGAACTGACTGCATGACATTTGAACAACTGAACCTTTCCGCCCCGCTGCTGCGGGCTGTGGCCGAAGCAGGCTACACCCAGCCCTCGCCCATTCAGGCCAAGGCGATCCCGCCGGTGGCTGCCGGACGGGATCTGCTGGGCTGTGCCCAGACCGGCACCGGCAAAACCGCCGCCTTCGCCCTGCCCATGCTGCAGCGGCTGAGCGCGGCGTCCCCCCGCAAAAAAGGGGCGGTGCGGGCGCTGATCCTTACCCCCACCCGGGAACTGGCCCTGCAGATCGGCGCCAGCTTTACCGCCTACGGCAAATATCTGCCGCTGCGCCACACCGTCATCTTCGGCGGGGTGGGGCAGGCCCCGCAGGTGGCCGCCCTGCAAAAGGGTGTGGATATCCTGATCGCCTGCCCGGGCCGGCTGAACGACCTGATCGGGCAGGGGCATGTCAATCTGGACAACCTCGAAATTTTTGTGCTGGACGAAGCCGACCGCATGCTGGACATGGGCTTTGTGCACGATGTAAAGCGTGTGATCGCAAAGCTGCCCAAACAGCGGCAGAATCTGATGTTCAGTGCCACCATGCCCGCCGAGATCGAGGCGCTGGCCCAAAGCTTTCTGCAAAAGCCGGCTTTTGTCAAGGTGGACCCGCCCAGCAGCACGGTGGACCGCATTGCCCAAAGCGTGTACCTTGTGCCCGACAAAGCGGCCAAGCGCGGCCTGCTGCCCCATCTGATCAAAACCCTTGCCCCGCCGGTGACCAACGCACTGGTGTTCAGCCGCACCAAGCACGGGGCCGACCGCATTGCCCGCGACTTGTGCAAGCAGGGCATCCCGGCGGCGGCCATCCACGGCAACAAAAGCCAGTCGGCCCGTGTGGCCGCACTGGAGGGCTTTAAGGCGGGCAAAACACAGGTGCTGGTGGCCACCGACATTGCGGCCCGCGGCATCGACATCAGCGAGCTGGCCTATGTGTTCAACTACGACCTGCCCGAGGTGCCCGAAACCTATGTGCACCGCATTGGCCGCACCGCCCGCGCCGGGGCCGACGGCACCGCCGTCAGCTTCTGCACCCCCGACGAGCGGGATTATCTGGCCGGCATCGAAAAGCTGACCCGCAAAACGGTGCCGGTGGTCAGCGGCCATCCCTTCGAGCACAGCGCCCCCGCAGCCCCTGCGGTGGTGGCGGTACGCACCGAAAAGCCGGTGCGTGCTGTGACCCAACCCG
>JAFULE010000191.1 GCA_017483235.1 Faecalibacterium sp.
AGGATCGCCCGCAGGCGATCCTTTCAAAGCAGCATCGAATGATTTTTCAGGCAGAGGTCTGCTTACTGCTTGACCCCTTTCATGGTCAGCGAGATGCGTTTTTTCTTCACATCCACCTCCAGCACCTGCACCTTGACCACCTGGCCCACCTGCAGCACCTCTTTGGGATGCTTGATGAACTTATCGCAGATGTGGCTGATGTGCACAAGGCCGTCCTGATGGACGCCAATGTCCACAAAGGCACCAAAGTCGATGACGTTGCGCACCGTGCCGGTCAGCTGCATGCCGGGCTTCAGTTCTTCCAGATGCAGCACATCGCTGCGCAGCAGCGGCGGGGGCAGGCTGTCGCGCATATCACGGCCGGGCTTTTGCAGCTCGGCCAGAATGTCGGCCAGGGTGGGCGCACCCACACCGGCTTTTTCGCACAGAGCCGCTTGCCCCACCATGGCCGCCTTTTCACTCAGTTTGGCCAGCGCGGGGGTGCCGATATCGGCACGGGTAAAGCCGCACTCGGCCAGAACGACCTCGGCAGCAGCGTAGCTTTCGGGGTGGACAGCGGTTTCGTCCAGCTTATTTTTGGCCTGCGGAATGCGCAGAAAACCGGCGCACTGCTCAAAAGCCTTGGGGCCAAGGCCCTTGACCTTTTTCAGCTGAGTGCGGGCGGTAAAGGCACCATTGGCCTCGCGGTAGTCCACAATATTCTGGGCGGTGGCTTTGGTCAGGCCGGCCACCCGGTTCAGCAGCGGGGCGCTGGCGGTGTTCAGGTCCACACCCACTGTGTTAACACAGTCTTCCACCACGCCGTCCAGCGTTTCGTCCAGCCGTTTCTGGGGCATATCGTGCTGGTACTGGCCCACACCCACTGCCTTGGGGTCGATTTTGACCAGCTCGGCCAGGGGGTCCTGCAGGCGGCGGGCAATGGACACCGCACTGCGCAGGTTGACATCGAACTGGGGGAACTCTTTGGCAGCCAGCGGGCTGGCGGAATACACCGAAGCACCGGCCTCGGACACCACCATATACTGCACACCGCCGCCCATCTCGCGGATGACCTCGGCGGCAAACTGCTCGGTTTCACGGCCGGCGGTGCCGTTGCCGATGGCAATGATCTGCACCCCGTGGGTACGGATCAGCCGCTTGACCACTGCTTTGGCCTGTTCCACCTTTTTGAACTCGGGCACCGGATAGACCACGGCGGTGTCCAGCACCTTGCCGGTGGCGTCCACCACCGCCAGCTTGCAGCCCATGCGGTAGCCGGGGTCCATACCAAGGGCCACCTTGCCCTTGACCGGGGCGGCCAGCAGCAGCTGACGCAGGTTTTCGCCAAACACCTTAATGGCACCATCGGCGGCTTTTTCGGTCAGCTCGCTGCGGATCTCGGTTTCCAGACTGGGGGCGATCAGCCGTTTGTAGGCATCTTCGGCGGCGGCCTTTACCTGCAACGCGCAGGCGCCGCCGCTGCGCAGCCGGGCAAACATGCGCACCGCAATGCCGGCACCGCGCTCGGGGTCCACCTCAACGGTCACCTTCAAAAAGCCTTCCCGCTCGCCGCGGTCCAGCGCCAGCACCCGATGGCCCGCAATTCTGGCCACCGGCTCGGCAAAGTCGTAGTACTGGGCATAGACCGAGTCCTCTTCTTTGGCGGCCTTGCTTTTCACCACGCCAAAGGCACGGAAGAACCGGCGCAATTCGGCGCGCACCTCGGCGCTGTCGCTGACCGTTTCGGCAATGATATCCCGTGCACCGGCCAGCGCGGCGGCAATATCGGGCACCTCTTCGGTGACAAAGGCTGCCGCCTCGGCTTCGGGGTCGGTGGCGGGGTTCTGGGCAAGGATCATCTCGGCCAGAGGGCCCAGTCCTTTGGCTTTGGCCATACCGGCACGGGTCTTGCGCTTGGGTTTATAGGGGCGGTACAGATCCTCCACCTCAGCCAGAGTGACGGCGGCGGCAATTTTAGCGGCCAGCTCGTCGGTCATGGCGTTCTGCTCGGTGATGGTGTTGGTCACCTCAGCCTTGCGCTTGTCCAGCCCGCGCAGATAATCCAGCCGGTCGCCCAGGGTGCGCAGGGCCTGATCGTCCATGCTGTTGGTGGCTTCCTTGCGGTAACGGGCAATGAAGGGGATGGTGTTGCCCTCGTCGATCAGGGTGATGGCGGCCTCGATATACTGCTGCGGCCAGTTCAGCTCGGCCGAAAGAATTTTTGCGTGATCGCTCATGGAAATTCTCCTGTCTGTGAAACAATTTTTAAGGGGCAAAGCGGCAAAAGCAGGGGCTGTTTTTCAGCCCCCGCCCGCGCTGGAAATTACGCATTGTATTTTTTCTTGCTTTTATAACCAAAATAGCCAAGATATGCCACAAAAACCACCGCGCACACTGCGGCGATCAGCCTTGCGGGCCGGATGCCCATCGCGCTGTATTCAAACACAATGGCGTTTTCACCCGCCGGGCAGGCAATGGCCATCAGGCCGTTGTCCACCTTCAGGATCTCGGTTTGTTCGCCGTTGACCGTGGCGGTAAAGCCGGGATCATGGGGAACAGCAAACACCACCAGTTCCTGCTGCGGCAGGGTAATGGCGGCGGTAAAGCCGGTATTGGTCATAACAAAGCTGCTGCAGGCAGTTTCGCGCCGGGCGGCCGTGTCGGCGGTATAGCTTTCGTAATTCAGCCCATTGAGCTGCTCTGCCGGCAGCGGCTGCAGCAGATGGCCGTATTGCCCAATCTGTTCATCGGTCAGCATCACCGCCCGCATCAGCAGATTGCTGCGCAGGTTTTTGGCGGTGCGGTCAAACTGCTCTTCGGTGACATAGTAGTCGTAGGTAAAGCCAAAAGGAACAAAATTCTGATTTTCGTAGATAGCAAAGCCCTCGGCATTTTTGTAAAGCACCCAACCGGCATCGGCATCCGCTTCAAATTCGGCGGCCTTGTCTTCGGGTACAATGGTGTATTTCACGCTCAATAGGCCGCGCAGGGCATACAGGCCCACATCCGGCTTGCTGCTGACATCGCGGGTCACCCCCACCTCGGGATAAAAATGCAGGATGCTGGGGGCTACCGTACTGCCAAAATACCGGATGCCGCACTGCCCGGCCCACATGGCCATGTTGTCGTGGCATTCGTAGGTATCCACCCGGAAGGGGCCGGCCGGCAAATCGTCCTGCAGGGCGATGGCGCTGGTGTCTTCCTGCACCAGATTTTCGTCGGTGTACCACTGGCCAAACTTGCCAATGGCAATGTGGCACACACCAAACATGCAGCTGAAGGCCAGCACCGCGGCGGTCAGCCGGGCGGCGTACACCGATTTGCCGCGCCATTCCTCATTGACCCAGGCAAACACCAAAAGGCCAAGCAAGCCAAAGGTCAGGGCTGCGATATACACCCCGGCGTTGTTCAGCACGCCAAAGGACCAGCTTTCCTGCCCTTCCACCGTTTTGCGTACCGGCACCACCGCAAACGCAACGGTGGCCAGCATTACGCAGCCTGCGCCGCGGATCACACCATCAAATTCCACCGTTTCGTCGGCCAACGCCCGCACCGTGCACAGGCACATCACCAGCACCGGCATATAGTACCAGCGGGCGTAATAGCTTTGATTCAGCGCATAGAAGGCACTGTTCAGAATGGGAACCAGTGCAAACACCGCGCAGGTGCCCAAAATCTTTTTAAAACCGTCCTGCCGGCGGGTCTGCCAATAGGCTGCCACGCCGGTTACCGAAACCAGAGGAAGATAAGCGGTCATACTGGTCCACTTGATCACACCTTCGGTCCAGATGCCGGGCATATAGGGGCAATCGGGCGGCATGATCCAGCTGAGCAGGATGGCCAGGTACTGCTGCACCCGGCCATAGGTCAAAAAGCCCCAGCCACTGGAAAGATCGATGGAACGGGGGTTGTCCAGCAGAGAGATAAAAGCAGGCACTGCCAGAATACAGCCCATGCCCACGCCCAACACACTTTCCAGCGCCAGATGGCCGAACAGGGGCAGGGTAAGCTTCCAGTCTTTGTTGATCAGGCGGCAGGCAAAGTAGATGATCAGAAACAGCACCTGACCCACAAAGAAGAAATAGTTGTTTAAAAGGTTCAGGGCCACCATCACCGCAAAGGGGCCGCGGCGGCGGTTGTACACTGCCTCGTCCAGCGACCAGAGCAGATAGGGGAACAGCGCTACCACATCCACAAAGTGGTTGAAGAATACATTATAAACAGTAAAGCCCGAAAGGCCGTACAGCACTGCACCCAGCACCGCAAAGTTTTCTTTCTCGATGTAGCGGCGCAGCCACAGGTAGGCGCCGCCGCCAGCCACCGCAAATTTCAGCGCCAGCAGCGGGCACATCAGATAGGGCAGCCAGTTGTGCGGAAAAATCAGCGACAGCCAGAAAAAGGGCGAGCCATACAAATAAAACGAGTAGGCATTGGCCGCACCGCTGCCCAGATCAGTATGCCAGGAAAAGGTGCCGCCCTGTTTTACAAACTCGTTCAGATAGCGGTAGAAGGTGATCTGCTGGCTGTTGAAGTCGCCGGCATAGTGGAAAAAACCGCCGTCCAGAATCTGAAAAGGCAAAAAGATAAACAGCGCTGTCAAGCCGCACAGCACAAAGCTGCGCCAGAAGCCACTGAGCCGGGGGCTGTTCAGCCGCGTATGGGCGGCATGGCGGGGGGTAACAAAAGACATGGTGGTGCTCCTTACAGAGAAAAAGTGAACAGTAACAGTATAGCACAACAAAAAGAACCTTCAAACGGATTTGAAATGTGGTATACTGGCGTTACAAGGTCAAAAGGGAGGAAACAAATGATGCTGTATCCGTTCAGCGCGCTGCTGGGGCGCATGAAATATATCAACCGGTGGAGCCTGATGCGCAGCACCCGGCGCGAAACCTTAAGCGAGCACACCGCCGATACCGCGCAGCTGACCCACATGCTGTGCCTGATCGCGAGGCGGTACACCCACACCCCCTGCCGCCCCAAAACGGTGACGGTGGCGGCGCTGTACCACGATGCGCCCGAGATCATTACCGGCGACATGCCCACCCCGGTGAAATACAAAAACGAGGGGCTGCGCGCCGCCTACAAGGCGCTGGAAGCCGAAAGCGCGCTGGCCATGGCCGCCATGCTGCCCGCCGAACTGGAAGAGGAGATCACCCCTTACATCAGCGGCGAAATTTTGACTGCCGAAGAGCAACGGCTTTTGAAAGCCGCCGACCGGCTGAGCGCCCTGATCAAATGCATGGAAGAGGTAAACTGCGGCAACCGCGAGTTCGAGGCCGCCCTTGCCCAGCAGAAAAAAGCATTGGAAGAGATGCACTGCCCCGAGGCCGACTGGTTTATGCAGCACTGCCTGCCCTGTTACAGCCAGAACCTGGATGAGCTGACCAGGGGCGGCAAGTGAGGAGACGAGGGGACGTTCTGTTCTTTTTCTGAAGAAAAAGAACCAAAAAGACTTTTGAACAGCGGCGCAAAGCAATTTGCGCCGCAAATTTTTTCTCGATTACTTCACTGCTGCGTTTCACCCAAAGCTGCTGCCGGCGGGCAGATTTCATCATTGTTTTGCGGTAAGCCCACCGGTTACAGGGGGCTTGCTTTTTTACGGAAAGGGACGTTCTCGGCTGTCCTCCTCGTCGCCGGCGCGGCGCTGTTCTTCAAACACCCGCTCGATCAACCGGTCCAGATCGGTCAGATACTGCAGGGTGCAGCATTCCCGCCGCAAAGCCGCCGCCCCCCGCAGGCCTCGCATATAGTGCATGGTCTGGGCGCGGGCCTGCGGCATGGCCACATACTCGCCTTTTTCTTCCACCATCTGGGTCACCTGCCGGCGCATGGCGTTCATCCGCGCCTGCAGGTTGGGGGCTTTGGGTTCTGCCGTGCCCTCCAGTGCGGCGTTTACCCGCTCGAACAGCCAGGGGTCGCCCAGCGGGCCGCGGGCCAGCATTACCCCGTCGCAGCCGGTTTCGGTCACCATACGCACAGCATCGGCGGCGGTGTTGATGTCACCATTGCCGATCACCGGCACCGCCACCGCCTGTTTGACCGCACGGATGATGCCCAAGTCCACAAGGCCGGGGGTGTACATCTGCTGCCGGGTGCGGCCGTGCACCGCAATGGCCGCCGCGCCCGCCGCCTCGCAGGCCCTGGCGCAGTCCACCGCGGTGATGTGTTCGTCGTCCCAGCCTTTGCGCATTTTTACGGTGACGGGTTTATCGCCGGCCGCGCCGACCACCGCGGCGGTGATGGCGCCGCACAGTTCGGGGGTCAGCATCAGGCGGCTGCCGGCGCCGCCGGGGCCGTTGCCCACGATTTTAGGGGCGGGGCAGCCCATATTGATGTCAAAAAAGTCAAATTCATAGCCTGCTTCCAGCAGCAGGGCGGTGGCCTTGGCAAAATCTTCGGGCACCGCGCCAAACAGCTGCACGCCGTAGGGTGCGCCGTTGGGCTTTGCCTTGACAAGGCTGGCGGTTTTGTGGTCGCCATAGGTCAGCGCACGGGCACTGACCATCTCGCTGACCGTGAAGCCGGCGCCGTGGGCGGCCATCAGGTCGCGGCAGGGCGCGTCGGTAAAGCCGGCCATGGGGCCGAACACCGCCCGGTGGGGCAGGGTGAGATTGCCGATGGTCAAAGGGGTGGAAAACAGCATAGGGGCGTGGCTCCTTACCAAAAAAACTTGCAGGGTGCCGCCGGGCACACCGCCCGCGGCAGATGCATTTATTGTATCATATTCCCGGCGTTTGTGATATACTGAAAGCTGAACCATTACGAATTTCACACCGGAGGAAACCTGCATGCGTTTACTGGTCATCGACGGCAACAGCATTGCCAACCGTGCCTTTTTTGGCATCAAGCTGCTGACCAACAAGGACGGCCGCTACACCAACGCCATCTATGGCTTTTTGAATATTCTGCTGTCGCTGCTGGAAAAATGCGACCCCGACGAGGTGGCGGTGGCCTTTGACCTGAAAGCCCCCACCTTCCGCCACAAAATGTACGACGGCTATAAGGCGGGCCGCCATGGCATGCCTGCCGAGCTGGCCGAGCAGATGCCGGTGCTGAAACAGATTCTGTCGGCGCTGGGCTACCACCTTATCAGCGCCGAAGGCTGGGAAGCCGACGACCTGATGGGCACCCTTGCCGCCGCCTGTTCCGCCCGCAAGGACGACTGCTACCTTGCCACCGGCGACCGGGACAGCCTGCAGCTGGTGGGCGACACCACCACCGTGCTGCTGGCTTCCACCTTTATGGGCCGCAGCCAGACCTTGGTGATGGATGTCGACGCCGTGCGGGAAAAGTACGGCGTTGAGCC
>JAFULE010000192.1 GCA_017483235.1 Faecalibacterium sp.
ACACGCATAGGGTGGAGGGAAGCCCTATTCTGTAAGCAAAGGAGAAACCGCCCATGGCAAACGGAATTTTACGCATTCAAAGCTTTGGGGCACGGCAGTCTACCCCGGTGCCGCAGGTGACCGTTGTGATCACCGGCCCCGACTTTGAAACCACCCTGATCACCGACGATGAAGGGAATGCCGCCGACCTTGAAATTGCCGCGCCGGCCTGCCGCTACTCGCTGGACGAAAACAATACCACCGTAACCCCGTATTCCACCGTGAACCTGTATGCCTATCGGGAGGGCTACCGCCCGGTGGAAATTCAGGGGGTACAGATCTTTGCCGGTCAGGTCACTTTAGCTGCACTGGAAATGATCCCCGCCGAGGGAGATGTACAGCCCATTGCTGACGACCCGGTGATCATACCGGTGCACTCACTGTTTGCCGGCACCGGCGGCAGCGGCCCTGCCCCCGCCGAGCTGTGCGAGGGCGACTGGGTGCTGAACCAGGTGGTTATCCCCACCAACATCACGGTACATCTGGGCAAACCGGCCGCCTCGGCCCGCAATGTAACCGTTTCATTCCGCGATTACATTGCCAACGTAGCCTCCAGCGAGGTATACCCCACCTGGCCCGAGCAGGCCCTGCGGGCCAACATTCACGCCCAGATCAGTCTGGCGCTGAACCGCATTTACACCGAATGGTACCCCAGCAAGGGCTACACCTTCAACATCACCAACTCCACCAGCTACGACCAGTACTATGTACACGGCCGCACCGTGTTTGACGTGATGGTGCGCATTACCGACGATATCTTCAACACCTATCTGCGCAAGCGCGGCACGGTCAACCCCTATTATGCCGAATACTGCGACGGTAAAAGCGTCAGCTGCCCCGGCATGAAGCAGTGGGGCACCGTTACGCTGGCCAATCAGGGCCGCAATGCATTGCAGATCCTGCAGAACTACTACGGCAGCGACATCGAGATCGTGCGCACTTCGAACATTCAGGCCATTCCCGAAAGCTACCCCGGCACCCCGCTGCGCGAGGGGGACAGCGGCACCAATGTGTTTATTCTGCAGCGGCAGCTGAACCGCATTACCAAGGATTATCCCTTCTTCGGTCTGTTGAATGTGGATGGCGTGTTCAGTCCCGAGATGACCCGGACGGTGCAGCGGTTTCAGCAGCAGTTCGGCCTGACCGCCGACGGGGTGGTAGGCCGGCAGACATGGTATAAGATCAGCTACATCTACGTTTCGGTCAAGGATCTGGCCGAACTGACCAGCGAGGGCGAAACCTCGTCCGGCAATCTTTCGGACGGCACCTGGGGCGGGGTGATCCTGCGGCGGGGCAGCACCGGCACCGCGGTAGAGCAGCTGCAATATTGGCTGAACGTGCTTTCGGATTTTTACAGCGATCTGCCCAGCCTGACCGTGGACGGCAGCTTTGGTGCTGCCACCGAAGCTGCCGTGCGGGCATTCCAGACCCGGTTCGACCTGACGGTGGACGGCATTGTGGGCGAAGTTACCTGGACCGAGATTTTTGAACAGTACCAAAGTATCCAGACCGACATCAGCCCCGGGCAGCCCAGCCAGTATCCCGGCAGCCCGCTGCAGCAGGGCGACCGGGGCAGCAATGTGATGCTGGTGCAGTTCTGGCTGAAGATTGCCCGCAGCGTCTACTCTGCTCTGCCTGACCTGACGGTGGATGGGGTATTCGGCGCAGGTACCCGGGCCGCAGTGGTGGCCTTTCAGACCTATTTTGACCTGACCGCTGACGGCGTTGTGGGGCAGGCGACCTGGAACAAACTGCACGAGGTGTACAACGGCATTGCCAACGACCTGCTTTCGCCCGATCTGCGCCCCGGCGAATATCCCGGTGTGCTGCGCCGCGGCAGCAGCGGCACCGCCGTGCGCGAGCTGCAATTTTACCTGTATCTGGCCGCCACCTTTGACAGCAGCCTGCCCACCGTAACCATTGACGGCAGCTTTGGTGCTGCCACCGAAGCCGCCGTGCGGGCATTTCAGCAAACGGCCGAGCTGACGGTGGACGGTATTGTAGGCCGCGCCACATGGGATGCGCTGTATGCGCTGGCGTCCCGGCTGCGGCAAAGCGGGTCGGTCATCACGGTGACACGGCTGCCCTACCCCGGCCAGCCCCTAACTTTGGGCAGTACGGGCGAAGCGGTGCGGTATTATTCTTCGCTGATCCAGCGTATCGCCTTTTACTACGACACGGTGCAGGCCGGCGGTGTGACCGACTTTTTTGACGATAGCCTGCAGATCGCCACCCAAAGCTTCCAGCAGCTGGCACAGCTGCCGGTCACCGGGGTGGTGGATGCCGAAACATGGCTGGCCGCCGAGCTTCTAAGCCTTGCGCTGCTGGCGCAGGCATGGCCGCTGCGCGCTGACAACGACGATCCCTACCCCGGCTTTGCCATCGGCGAGGGCAGCGCCGGGCCGCAGGTGCGGCAGGCACAGCGCTGGCTGAACAGCTTTGCCGCCCAGTACTGCCCCGAAAGCCATGTGGAAGAGGACGGCAGCTACGAAAACGACGAGAACGATGCCACCCGCAGTTTCCAGAATCGCTACAGCCTGCCCGAGACCGGCATCATTGAACTGGAAACCTTGAACCAACTGCGCAGCATTGCCCTGCGGCTGGACCAGATCACCGAAGAAGGAGGAACGCTTTGTGGCCCGTGTTTTAATTTATGACGCCTTTGAAAACCGCATTTACACCTACCCCGACCTGCGGGAAAACGACCCCATGCCCTACAGCACCGGCCGAACCCTGACTGTGGGGGAATTTCGGGGTGAGTCGGGCAGCAATACCCTGTGGACCACCACCGCCGCCATGTCAGCATGGAACCTGACCCGCCGCAGTTATGGGCAGGGCATCCATGTAGGGTATGCCTTCCGCCGTATTTGGGAGGGCGGCCACGGCACCCGCAGCCAACACTACGCCGGGGTGGCCTTTGATGTGGGGCAGGGGCAGGGCAGCAGCGCCCGCAATGCCATCTGGCGTGCCGCCGACCGCACCGGGGCGTGGGGCTATGTGGAGCCGCAAAGCCTGACCCCCACCTGGGTGCATTTTGACCGCCGCTACGGCACCCCCGCCTGCAGCGGCACCACCAGCGGTTACCCCACCCTGCGCCGGGGCAGCCGCAGCACCTATGTGATGATTTTACAGGACGCCCTTTCCACCATGGGGTACGACACCGGCAGCCGCATCGACGGCATTTTCGGCGCCCGTACCGAAAGCGCGGTGCGGGGCTACCAGCGGCGCACCGGCCTTACCGCCGACGGCATCTGCGGCTGCAACACCTGGAAAAAGCTGAGCACCTCGGTGCTGGGGGTTGGACGCACTCAGACCACCATCGACTGAACCGACCGAAAAACCGCCGCCCGGTCTGCACCGGGCGGCGGTTTGGTTCGTGATCACGGGTTGACGATGTTTTCCCCACAGCCTGCCAGAAAGCTGCGCAGGTTCTGGGTGGTGATGGCCGCCAGACGCCCCAGCGCCCCGCCGGTGGCCCATGCCACATGAGGGGTCAGCAAAGCATTTTGCACCCCACGCAGGGGGCTGTCGGGCGGCAGGGGTTCGGCGGCAAAGGCGTCGGCGGCGTAAAAGCCGAGCTGTCCGTTTTGGCAGGCAGTCGCCACGGCGGCTTCGTCCACCAGTGCGCCCCGTGCGGTGTTGATCAGCACCGCCCCCCGCTTCATCTTTGCCAGCGCCGCGGCATCGATGATGCCCCGGGTCTGAGGCGTGGCAGGGGCGTGCAGGCTGACCACATCCGACCGCTGCAAAAGCTCATCCAGCGATACAAATTCCACCCCGTCGGCGGCGTACTCAGGCCGCAGGGTACGGGTAGCGGCCAGCACCCGCATGCCAAAGGCCTTGCCGATGCGTGCGGTCTGACGGCCAATGCTGCCATAGCCAAAGATACCCAGCGTTTTGCCGTACAGTTCCACCTGCGGCAGAATATTGTACTGCGCCGGCACCTCCAGCTGCCAGTGACCGGCGCGCACCGCGGTGTTCTGCCGCTCGGGGCACTGGCAGACCGCCAGCAGCAGGCTGAAGGCCATCTGGGCCACGCTGTAGGTGGAATAGCCCGGCACATTGGCCACCGCCACCCCATGGCGGCGGCAGGCCTCCAAATCCAGATTGTCGGTGCCGGTGGCAATGATGCCCACCCATTTCAGATTGGGGCACTGCTGCAGCACCGGCTCGTCGATACGGCATTTGTTCAGAATGACCAGCTCGGCGTTGCCAATGCGCTGGGCCACCTGATGGGGCGCGGTGCGGGCATATTCGGTCACATCCGGCACCATAGCGCGCAAAGCGCCCCAGTCCAGATCGTTTTCGTGCAGGGCATAGCTTTCCAGCATCACCAGTTTCATGGTGTTTCACATCCTTTGGTTTCGTTAGGTGGGCACAAGCTGCAGTGCGCAGCCGGCAGGGGTGGGGCGGCTGGCCACCGCAGCCCAGCCCCGGCACAGCAGCAGGGCCAGATGGGTGGCATCGGCCAGCTCGACCCAGACGCCCTGATCGGCGGGATTGGGGCCGTCGGCGGTGAACAGATAACAGGGCGACAGGCCGGTAAGGGGGCGCAGGGCCCGCAGCGCAAAGCCCTGCTGTAAGTACAGCGGTACCAGCGGCTCGGCTTCGGGGGTGCGCTCCAGCACAGCCCACACCGGGCAGCCCGGGGCCAACCGGTGCAGATATCGCTTTGCCGCTGCCAGCAGCTGGCGCACGGTGGCAGGGTCACTGTTGATGGGCGGGGTAAGGATATAGGTGCGCTGCCGGGGCAGGCCGATCCACTCCCGCAGGGCCGCAGCAAGGGCAAGGTTTGCCTCGGCGGGCAGCACCAGCAGCGCCGCGTCGGGGCGGTCAAGGGCAGCACACACACCAAAAGCCTGCCCCACCGTCAGCATACGAAGTACTTCGCTGCGGGGGCGGTATAAACTGCCGGCTTCGGTTTGGGCCAACGCACAGAATTCCTGCGCAGAAAGCCGGCGGGCGGTGAACTGTTCGGGTGGGCATTCGCAAAGTTGCAGCATGGGGTTCCTCCTTGGGCAGATAAAGTCAATGGATGGCTTTATGCTACCGCAGGAACGCTGCGGATTTTGCCGGTTTGGGCGGTTACAGCTGCAGCGGGGTATCGGGGTCCAGCACCTGCCCGATGGGGGCAGCAATGCACAAACTGGCGGTACGGTCGGCGCGGGTGGGCTGCATGTTGATCACCACCAGATTATCGCCGCGGAAGTAATCCACCAGCCCTGCCGCCGGGTACACCACCATACTGGTGCCGCCGATGATCAAGGTGTCGGCGCTGCGGATGGCCTTGACCGCCCCCGAAAGGGTTTGCTGATCCAGCCCTTCCTGATATAACACCACGTCCGGTTTTACAAGGCAGCCACAAGCAGTGCAGCGGGGCACGCCGGTGCTTTGCGCAATGAATTCAGGGCCGTAAAATTTGCCGCAGCCGATGCAATAGTTGCGGTGTACCGAACCGTGCAGCTCGTACACCGTTTTGCTGCCCGCCGCCTGATGCAGCCCATCGATGTTCTGGGTGATCACCGCTTTCAGCTTGCCCTCTGCTTCCAGCCGGGCCAGGCGCAGGTGGGCGGCATTGGGCTTTGCCCCCTTGAAGATCATCTTCTCACGGTAGAACTTGTAGAATTCCGCTGTGTTTTCTTCCCAAAATCTGTGGCTGAGGATGGTTTCGGGCGGATAGGCATACTTCTGGTGATACAGGCCATCCACACTGCGAAAATCAGGAATCCCCGATTCGGTGGAAACGCCCGCGCCCCCAAAAAACACAATACGGCTGCTGTTTGCCAGAATTTTTTCCAGCGCTTCGACCATATTCGCCCCCCCTTTTCAGCGTTTGCGGTTTGTGCTATGATGAATACAAATCAAGTATAGCACAAAACACGGAGGATGGATATGGCACAGGTATTTTCGGCCCAGGAGGTTTTCGAACTTTTGCCCCAGCGCCGCGCCGAAAGCCACAAGGGCAGCTACGGTAAGCTGCTGATTGTGGCCGGTTCGTACCGGTATCGGGGTGCGGCCGCACTGGCGGTGGAGGGCGCTTTGCGCACCGGTGCCGGCATTGTGACCCTTGCCGCGGTGGAACCGGTGCTGCAGACCGTACTGCCCCGCCTGCCTGAATGCTGCTGCCTGCCCTGCAGCGCGGCACTGCACGGCGGTATCGGTGCCGAAAATCTGCCCGCCCTGCTGGAGGCGCTGAAAGGCTGCACCGCCCTGCTGATCGGCCCGGGCCTTGGCCTGACCGACGATACCAAGCAGCTGGTGGCAGCGCTGGTCAGCGCTGCCGAGTGCCCGGTAGTGCTGGATGCGGATGGCCTGAACGCAGCAGCCGCCCTGATGAAGGACCTGAGCCCCGATGAAACCGGCGCAGCCCCCAGCCTGCCCCGCCCTGCCGGCGGCGCCCCGCTGGTGCTGACCCCGCACCCCGGCGAGATGGTACGGCTGAGCGGCCTTGCCCCGGACGAGATCGCCGCCAGCCGCAGCACGGTGGCTGCCGGTTACGCCCGGGCCAACAACTGTGTGCTGGTGCTGAAAGGGCACCGCACCGTAACCGCCGCACCGGACGGCCGCATCTGCAAAAACACCACCGGTAACCCCGGCCTTGCCCGGGGCGGCAGCGGGGATGTTCTGGCCGGCATGATCGGCGGGCTGCTGGCCCAAAAGCTGGATGCCTACGACGCGGCCGCCTGCGCGGTATGGCTGCACGGTGCCGCCGCCGACGGCGCCGCCCAGCGAATGGGGCAATACGGCATGCTGCCCCACGATATTTTTTACGATCTGGAACGGCTGTTTGCCCAGAACGGGAGGTAAGCGGTGGCCCACTGTGAATGGTATATCCACAGCCCCATCGGCCCGCTGCGGCTGGAGGAAACCGACGGCTTTGTGACTGGGCTGTGGTTCTGCGCCGGGCAGCCAACGCCGCCCCCAACCGACTGCCCCAGCCCGCTGCTGGCCGAAGCCGCGCGGCAGCTGCAGGAGTATTTTGCCGGCCGGCGCGCCGAATTTGAGCTGCCCCTGCGGGCCGACGGCACCGATTTTCAAAAAGCGGTGTGGGCTGTGATGGATCAGATCCCCTACGGACAGACCCGCACCTACGGCCAGCTGGCTGCCACCCTTGGCAAGCCGGGCGCGGCCCGGGCCGTGGGCGGCGCCTGCCACAACAACCCCATCGGCATTTTTCAGCCCTGCCACCGGGTGGTGGGAGCAAACGGCCACCTGACCGGCTTTGCAGGCGGGCTGGAGGTAAAACAGCAGCTTCTTGCGCTGGAATCAAAACACACCAGGTAAATACAAAGCAGCAAAAGCGCCCCGCCGGGGTGCTTTTTATTTTGCACCTATTGACACAAAACCGTACTATTCGTATAATACAGTTAGAACAACCGTATTACTCCACTAACACAGTTCACAGAAAGGCAGGTGGCCGCGCCGTGATCTCGTTTGAACCCTTTGTAATGGAAGACGGCACCCCCATCTATCTGCAGATTCTACTATACATCAAACGCGGGGTGATCGCCGGCAGCATTCGCAACGGCGACGAGCTGCCCAGCCGCCGGGTACTGTCAGCCCTGCTGGGGGTCAACCCCAACACGGTGCAAAAGGCCTATCGCCTGCTGGAGGAGGAGGGGCTGGTGCAGTCCCATACCGGTGCCAAAAGCGTGATGCTGCTGACTGATGAAACCGTCGCGCGCATCCGCACCGAATTGCTGGCAAACGACGCCCGCAGCATTGTATCCGCCATGAAACAGATGGGGCTGAGCCGCGAGGACGCGGTAAAGCTGATCGAAACCTACTGGGAATGAGGTGAACGCCATGAAGCAACACAGTACGGTGCTGATGCTGGCCGCCCGCAGCAGCATTTACACCCTTATCGCCCTTATGGCTTTAATGGCCGGGGCCGAAGCCATCCTGTTTGGCTGGGCGCTGCACCGCGGCCTGCCTGCCGAAAACTACAGTCTGGAAGCCATGCTGGAGCAAAGCTGGGTGATTGTGCCCTTTTACATTGTTCTGGCACTGACCACCATTCTTTTGTGCCGGACGGGCTCCCCCACCGGCAGCCGCCCCCACTACACGCTGGCCCGGCTTTCGGTGCCGCTGTGGGCGGTATACTGCTGGCAGTGGCTGTACAACACCCTGTGTTATCTTGTACTGTACGCTGCGCAGGCGGCGGTGATGCTGGGGCTTTGCGTGTGGTACACCCGCACGGCCGAGCCGACTTCTGTAACCGGGCAGACGATTTTTCTGGCCTGCTACCGCAGCGAAATTCTGCACGGTTTTGTGCCGCTGCAGAATACCGTCATCTGGTTGCGCAACCTGATCGTGATCATCGGCCTTGGCGCAGCGGCGGCCGCTGCGCCCATCCGCCGGCAGAAAGGCAAAAAAGAAACGGTGGCCCTTGGCATGGTCTGCGCCGCCATGGCATGGCAAAAGGCAGAACTGGGCGACTTTATTCTGCCCACCTTTGCCATTCTGACTGCAGTGGGCATCACCCTCTGGTCCTGTTTGAGCGCGGCAACCTGCACACCGATTGGGGAGGTGGACGAGGATGCGTAAGTTCCGTTTGCCCAGCCTGCAGCGCCACGCGCCGCCGGGGCTGAACATCAAAGCCGAGCGCAACGGTTTTCTGCTGCTGCTTGGCGCCGCCACCCTGTGCAGCGCTAATTTCCTGCTGTGGTATTTTGACGAATACGACCGCCTGTTCTACAACCATCTGGGCATCAAAACACTGACACCGCACGCCCAGATGCCCACCTTTGCCGCCCTGATGGAAAACAGCATGCTTCTGTTCCCCTTTCTGGCACTGTTAACGGTTGCTGCAGCCATCGACCATTACGCATATCACTGGAAGGGTTCGAAAAGCATTTACACCATGCGCCGGCTGCCCAACCGATGGGAGCTGCACCGCCGCTGCCTGACCCTGCCGCTGATCGCACTGGGCATTACGGTGGTGTGGGCGCTGGCACTGATCGGCATCTATGCCGCCATTTATCAATTCGTGACCCCCGCCGGGTGTCTGCCGCCCGACGCGTGGGATGGCTTCTGGAGGACTGTGCTATGATCGAGATCAACAATCTGACCAAGGTTTACAACCGCAAGCGCGCGCTGGACGAGGTAAGCCTGAAGCTGCCGCAGGGGCAGATCATCGGCCTGTTTGGCGAAAACGGCGCAGGCAAAACCACCCTGATGAAATGCATTCTGGGCTTTTTGAGGTACGAAGGCGAGATCACACTGGACGGTGAGCCAGTCACTCGCAAAAACATTGCCCGTATCAGCTTTGCCACCTGCGAGCACTCTTTCTTCCCCGGTCTGACCGCCGAGGCGCACAAAGAGTTTTATGCCGGGCAATTCCCCGCCTTTTCGGCCAAGCGGTTTGAGGGGTTGATGGACTTTTTCGAGCTGCCCCGCAAAAAGCCCATCGGCAGCTTTTCCACCGGCCAGAAAAATCAGTTTGAGGTGATCCTGGCCCTGTGTCAGGGGGCAGACTACATTCTGATGGACGAGCCCTTTGCCGGCAACGACATCTTCAACCGGGAAGATTTCTACAAGGTGCTGCTGGGCATTCTGGAACCGCACGAAACGGTGCTGCTGTCCACCCATCTGATCGAAGAGGTTTCCGGCTTTATCGGCCGGGCGGTGCTGATCCGGAACGGCCGCATTGTGGGCGACGTGATGGTGGATGAGCTGGAAGAACAGGGCCGCACCCTGATGGAATACATCAAAACCACCTATCACTATCGCCCCGACCGGGTGAGCAAGGCGCTGAACGAACTGACCGGCGAGGAGGGATGACCATGCGCAAGGCACTGTGCCTGACCGGCCTGTTGGCCGCACTGGCCGTGGGCGGCACCATTGGGCTGAACACCGCAGTAAACGCCGCTGCCGACCGGGTGACCATGACCGAAACCACCCTGCAGGGCAACGCCGCAGCGGCAGCCGGGCTGCAGCTGCATGCCCGGATGGAATATGCCGAGCAGCTGTTCTGGAACATCGACTGCGATCTGGGCGGCCCGCTTGCCCCCACTACTACCTATGAATTTTATATCAGCGAGCAATACAGCACCGGCACAAACACCGACACCGGCGTGCATCTGGAAAGCTATCTGGAATATGGGCTGGACTATGAAAAGGATGCCGAAGAGCAGCAGGGCCTTGGCAAGGCATTCAAGCAGCTGGCCGACACCATCGGCCCCGGCGAAGAAGCTGAAACCACCGTGTATGTAAAGGATTATTTTGACTACTATCCCCTGTCCATGTCGGTGGACATCGGCGGGCGGTTCTTCAACTTTACCGAATCGGAATATCTGCAGTACTGCCCCGACGGCGAAGCGGTGGTTGAGCTTTCGCCCGAATATGATGTGGAATTGTTCGCCCATCTGCGGCAGTTCTTCCGCATTCCGGTGCTGCCTGATCAAACGGTGAGCATTTCCATTGGCAAGCACACCAACGGCCATATCGGCAGTATGGGCAGCGGTAGCACCGACAGCGACTGCTTTTATATGAACACCCACAGCGTGGTGACCCCCGGCATGTGTTATTTCACCTTCAGCCCTCTCAGCGAGCAGGGCAAGCTGATGGACCTGAGCCTGATCCCCGGTGGATACGGACTGTACGCCCTGCCATGGACCGCCGAGGGCGGGGTGTACGGCGACACGGTACAGGCCCATGGTGACCAGCTGGCTATGGTGTACCCCTTGAGCACCGAAGCCGAGATTCTTCTGCTGCAGCTGAGCGATGACGGCTCAGCCCTGCTGCTGCACACCAAAGAGAACGACCGTTACATCCTGACCGTGATCGACCTTGCCACCATGACCACACGGCAGAAGCTGGATGTGTGCGCATGGCCCGAAGAGGGCCACGGACTTGGAGTTTACAGCAGCCAGACCGACGGCACCCGTTATTTTGCTGCCATGCCCGGCTATGAGAACTTTTATCTGCTGGTGGAAGAAAACGGACAATATACGGTAAAATTCAGCCACCCATGGGACAACGAGCTGAATATGCACCACTATTTTACCGACCTGTGCTGGAACGGCGAAACACTGGCCATCGGCTACAGCAGCCATTACCGGCAAGGCTTCCCGGTGCAGTTCGGGGTGGCCGTGTATGACGCAGATGCGCTGCTGTACACCGGCACTTACGGCACCAGCCTGCACACCGGCACTGCCGAAAACTTTTACAGCTATTACTGCCAGCCTGCTCAGGCCATGCAGCTGCGCTGGAAATAACGCAACATTAACAGGCCGCCCCGGCACGGATGCACCGTGCCGGGGCGGCCTGCTGTATTATCCCAGCGCAAGATCCAGCGCCATCATCAGCGCAAAGCCCAACACCACGCTGACCACGCCTACGCTGCCCTCTTTGGCCGCGGCGGGGATCATCTCCTGCGCGGCCACGCACACCATGGCCCCTGCGGCGGCAGCCATCAGCCACGGCATCGCGTGGCCCACCCAGCCGGCCAGACAGAAGGCCAGCAACGCCCCCAGCGGCTCGACCAACCCGCTGGCCACACCCCAGCCAAAGGCCGACATGCGGCTGTGGCCCATCTGCCGCAGCGGCAAACTGACCGCTGCCCCTTCAGGGACATCCTGCAGGCTGATGCCAAAGCTGAGTGCCAGTGCACCGGTCAATGCCGCGCCGCCGGCTGCATTCTGCGCTGCCAACGCCAGCGCCAGTCCTACCACCATGCCCTCGGGCAGGTTGTGCAGGGTAACAGCCAGAATCATGCGGCTGCCTGTGCTGCCGCTGCGGGAGGCCAAACGGGCGGTTTTTTCTTCCAGCCACAAAAGCCCTACTGCGCCAAGGCACAGCCCCGCTGCAGCCGGCAGCCAACCCGGCCAGCCCAGCGCTTCGGCCCGCTGCACCGCAGGCAGCAACAAGCTGAATACACTTGCCGCCAGCATAACCCCCGCCGCAAAGCCCAGCAGTGCCCGCTGGGTGTGATCGGCAGGCTGGCGGCAAAGCAAAAACACGGCGGCTGCCCCCAAAGCGGTACACACTGCAGGCAGCAGCGCCACAACAAAATACGAAAACCATGGCTGCATTGCAAATCACTCCCTTTCCTTTACCATATCCGGCAAAGGGCAAAAGGGTGACAAAAACAGGGGTGCCGCAGCATCCCTGTTCGCTTAGTTCATCCGTGTTTTTTCCCAGTAGGCCCCCATGCTCTGGCCGGGGGTGTTGGTCACCTCGTTGGTCAGATAGTCGGCCAGCCCCGCAGCTGCCGGCTGCCAGTGTTCGGCCTGCTGCACCGTTTCAAACTCCACCTCGGCGTACATAAATTCGCCCGGCTGGCCCGCATCCACCAGATTGACCTCCAGCACAAGGCCGCCGGGCAGCGCGTAGCCCCGGCGCACCTTTTCGATCAGCGGCTTGGCAATGATCTTTTCGGCCACATCCTCAAAGGTTTGCCTGGGCAGGTCGGTTTCCACCTCTTCGCGGGCAAGGCCGCCCTGCGATTTGAAACAGAGAACATACCGGGTTTCGCCGCCGGCAAGGCTTTCCTGCCGGATGCGCACGGTGGGCCGCACCGACACGTAACCCTGCCGCATGGTGAACTCTTCGGTCTGCTGCAGCCCCTGCGGCCAGCCGCTTACCAGCCATTTGCGCTCGATTTCCATGATGCCGCCCCTCATTTCTTTCGATTTTTTTGCCTTACTGTGTGGAGTATAGCACAGTTTTGTGATACAATAAAGCGGAATATTCCTTTTTTATTCCGCAGCCCGGGGTTTGCTGCAGCAAGCCCCCGCCGCCCCTGCTTTAAGGGACGCAGATGCGACCAGTCGCCCGATGATCTTCCGTTCCGGGTGTTTTTATAAGAGGAGTGACAAGTATGGCAGCCAATGTAATGGAAATTTACGGCACTAAGGTATTCAACGAGCACGTAATGAAAGAGCGCCTGCCCAGCGCCACCTACAAAAGCCTGAAGGACACCCTGCACAAGGGCAAGCCGCTGGACATTGAGGTGGCCAACGTGGTGGCCAGCGTGATGAAGCGCTGGGCCATGGAACTGGGCGCCACCCACTACACCCACTGGTTCCAGCCGATGACCGGCGTGACCAGTGAAAAGCACGACGGCTTTGTGGCCCCCCTGAGCGACGGCACCGCCATTATGGAGTTCAGCGGCAAAGAGCTGATCAAGGGCGAGCCGGATGCCTCCAGTTTCCCGTCGGGCGGGCTGCGCGCCACCTGCGAAGCCCGCGGCTACACCGCGTGGGACGCTTCCAGCTATGCCTTTGTGAAGGATGATGTGCTGTGCATCCCCACCGCTTTCATCAGCTACACCGGCGAAGCGCTGGATCAGAAGACCCCCCTGCTGCGCTCGATGAGCGTGCTGAGCGCACAGGCCTGCCGCATTCTGAAGCTGTTTGGCAAAGAGGTGGATCATGTTTCGGTCACGGTTGGCCCCGAGCAGGAGTATTTCCTCGTGCGCAAAGAGGACTACGAAAAGCGTCAGGATCTGATCCTGACCGGCCGCACCCTGTTCGGCGCCCCCACCGCCAAAGGGCAGGAGCTGGAAGAGCATTACTTTGGTGCCATTCGGCCCAACGTGTCCGCCTTTATGAAAGAGCTGGACGAGGAATGCTGGAAGCTGGGCATCCCGGCCAAAACCAAGCACAACGAGGGCGCCCCCTGCCAGCACGAGCTGGCCCCCATCTTCGAGGCCGCCAACGTGGCCATCGACCACAACCTGCTGACCATGGAGCTGATGCGCACCATCGCACCCAAATACGGTCTGGTCTGCCTGCAGAA
>JAFULE010000193.1 GCA_017483235.1 Faecalibacterium sp.
ATACGGTAGTCGCTGAACTCGCGCAGGGCTTCGGGCAGGATGGTAAGCACAGTGGCCGAAACCACGCTGCCCAGCATGCTGCCCATGCCGCCCAGAACCACCATGACCAGAATTTCGATTGACTTCATGAAGCCGAAGTTGGCGGGGGCCAGAACACCCAGATAGCAGGCATACAGGCCGCCGGCCACGCCGGCGAAAACAGCCGACAGAGTAAAGCCCATGACCTTGTAGTAGGTGGTGGGAATGCCGCAGCTTTCGGCGGCGATCACGTTATCCCGGATGGACAGAATAGCGCGGCCGTGGCGGCTTTTCATCACCGTGTGGATGATAAAGCAGGTAATGAACACACAGATAAACACGCTGATGTAATCGGTGTATTTGGGAATGTTCTTCAGGCCCTTGGCACCGTAGAACAGATCGAAGCCCAGCACACCGTCGATGTTATTCAGCACCATGCGGATGATCTCGCCAAAGCCCAAGGTCAGAATAGCCAGATAGTCACCGGTCAGACGCAGGGCAGGCACACCGATCAGAATGCCGAACAGGCCGGCCATCAGCGCCGCCAGCAGCAGGCCAAGGGCAAAGCTAATGCCTTCGGGCAGCAGGGTTTTGGTGTATTTGGTAAACAGTGCGCAGGTGTAGGCACCCACTGCCATAAAGCCGGCGTGGCCCAGCGGCAGCTGGCCCAGATAACCGGTGGCCACGTTGAGCGAAACGGCCAGAATGATGTTGATGCCAACCAGCAGCAGCACCTTTTTGTAATAGGTGGTCAGCACGCCGTTGACCAGCATGGCGATCACCGCAAACAGCAGCAGAATCAGTGCTGCATTAATGGCATAGCGCAGGGGCATGGGAATGCGCCGGCGAACCAGTTTATTCTTTTTCATGGCGCACCTCCTTATACCTTTTCCTGAATCTTGCGGCCCAGCAGACCGGTGGGCTTGACCAGCAGAACGACAATCAGAATGGCGAACAGTACCGCATCCTTCCACAAGGACAGACCAATGGCAGATGCAAAGCACTCACACAGACCGATAACGATACCGCCGATCATGGCGCCGGGGATGGAACCGATGCCGCCCAGAACCGCGGCGATAAAGGCCTTCAGGCCCAGCAGGCTGCCCATGGTGGGATCGGCCTGCGGGTAGCTGCAGCAGTACAGCACCGAGCCGACACCTGCCAGGAAAGAGCCCACCGCAAAGGTGAAGGAGATGGTGGCATCGACGTTGATGCCCATCAGCCGGGCAGCGCCCATATCCTCGGATACGGCGCGCATGGCCTTACCCAGCTTGGACTTCTGCACCAGGAAGGTAAGGGCCACCATGGCCACCAGTGCCACCACCAGGGTGATGATTGCATTCAGGCTGATGGTTGCACCGCCGATCTGGAAAATCTTATTTTCAAAGTAGCTGGGCACCACCTTGGCACCGGCGCCCAGAATCAGCTCGGCCGAATACTCAAGGAAGAAGGATACGCCGATGGCGGTGATCAGAAGCGAAATACGAGGGGCCGAACGCAGCGGGGTGTAGGCGATCTTTTCGATCAGCACGCCCAGCAGGGTGCAAGCCAGCACCGAGGCACACACCGCCACCACCGGGCTAAGGCTGAGCTGCCGCAGCACAAACCAGGACACATAGGCGCCCACCATGATGATGTCGCCATGGGCAAAGTTCAGCAGCAGAATGATACCGTACACCATGCTGTAGCCCAGCGCGATCAGTGCATAGATGCTGCCCAACTGCAAACCGTTGATCAGCTGACTGAAAAACACGGTCATCTTGTTGATACTCCCTTTCTTAAAGTCTGCCAAAGGGGTGTCTGCCCATAAAAGAACGCAGGCAAACCGGCGCTGCACAGCCCGAAACGACTGTGTTTTTTTATGGAGGGGCACCGAACCCGGCAGATTTTGGATGTGTGATAAAACAGCAAAGAGGCGGAGACCTGCGAGCAACGTGGTTCAGGCGGTCTCCGCACTCTCTGTTGAGTTTAATGGAAAGGATGCAAGCCCAGATTAGAACTCACGATCCAGAACAGGCCAGCCTTCGGCATCGAAGGACTGGATGAAGATGGACTTGACGGGGTTGTTGTGCTCGTCGAAGGTGAAGGTACCGGTAACACCCTTGACCTCGCCGTTCTTGATGCCGTCGATCACAGCCTGCTTGTAAGCGTCGGTACCGACTTCCAGACCGGCAGCCTCGGCCTTCTCGATGCCGTACAGCAGAGTAACAGCAGCATCGTAGCCCAGAGGAGCAAAGCCGTTGGGGTAAGCCTCGCCGTAAGCGTTCTTGTAGGCATCCTCAAAGCCGGTATTGGCACCGGGGGCGTAGTTGGCGCAGAAGTAGCAGCCAGCCAGCTCATCAGCTTCGGCATAGCGCTCGGAGGTAGTGACGATGCCATCCCAGCCGTCGCCGCCGATGAAGGGCACATCAATGCCCAGACCGCGGGCCTGGCCCAGGATCATACCATTGTCCTGATAGTAGTTGGGCAGGAAGACGACCTCGGGGTTCTTGCCCTTAATGTTGGTCAGCTGAGCGTTGAAGTCAGCGTCGCCTTCCACATAAGCTTCCTCGGCCACAACAGTACCACCGTTGGCGGTGAACTGAGCAACGAAGTTCTTGTACAGACCCTCGGAGTAGTCGTTGCCGCTGGCGTACAGAACAGCAGCAGTCTTCTTGCTCATAACCTCCCAGGCAAAGTCAGCCATACGCTGGCCCTGGTAGGGATCGGTAAAGGTGGTGCGGAAGACGTTGGTGTAAACAGTGTCGGTCTCAGCGTCGTAGGTAACAGCCTCGGCAGTGGCAGAAGCGGTAACCATGGGCATGTTGGCCTCCTGGCTTTCAGCAACAACAGCCAGGGTGGGACCGGTAGTAACGTCGCCAACCAGACCGGTGATGCCCTCGTCCAGCATCTTGGTGTAAACGTTGACAGCTTCGGTAGCGTCGCCCTTCTCATCCATCTTGATGGCATTGATCTTCTTGCCATTGATGCCGCCGGCAGCGTTGACCTGATCGATATACAGCATAGCACCGTTGACAACCGCGTTGCCGTACACAGCAGCGCCGCCGGTCAGGGGGCCCATCACACCGATGGTGATGACAGCGGCATCACCGCCAGCAGCGGTAGAAGAAGAGGAACCGCCGCCGCAGGCAGTCAGAGCAGCAGCAGTGGTAGCAACGCCGGCAGCCTTCAGGAATGCACGGCGGGAGATCATCTTTTTCATAAGTCGTATCCTCCAATAAATAAAAATGTCCTTCGTAAAAATACGAAAGGCTGCCCACTCCCTCATAAGCAGGGCAGTCTTGATAAGAAATATTATAGCTTTTTGGTTTTTTTACTGCAATTCGCCGAATGACCAACCTTTGTGCCATGTTTGAACGGAATATGAACACTTTTCACAATTTAGATGTTACTTTTTTGTTACACTTGAGCACAATTCAACCAAAGAAATTGAGAAATAAACAAAATTGACCACAAAAACGGCCAAAACAGCGTTTTTTGCAGACCCGCAGCCGCTCTGCCGCCGCGATGTCTTTGTCATATTGCACAACAGGTATTTTCTGTTTTGAGGGGCTTTTCTTTGTAAAAATGCCCAACAGAAAAGCCCCGCGGCAAATGCCGCGGGGCTTTTGAGAATGCAGAAAAATCAGCCGAAGATATTGATGAGAATACCAGCTGCCACAGCGGAACCGATAACGCCGGCCACATTGGGGCCCATGGCGTGCATCAGCAGGAAGTTCTGCGGATTTTCGGCCTGCCCCACCTTCTGGGACACACGGGCCGCCATGGGAACGGCGGAAACACCGGCCGAGCCGATTAGCGGGTTAACCTGACCCTTGGTGATCCAACACATCAACTTGCCGAACAGCACGCCGGCGGCAGTGCCGAAGCTGAATGCAATCAGACCCAGCACAATGATGAACAGGGTGCGGGCATTCAGGAAGGTGTTGGCGCTGGTGGTGCAGCCCACCGACAGGCCAAGGAAGATGGTGATGATGTTCATCAACTCGTTGCCGGCGGTTTTCTGAATGCGGTCCACCACACCGGATTCCTTCATCAGGTTGCCCAGCATCAGCATACCCACCAGAACCGCCGAGTCGGGCAGAATGAGGGAAACCACAATGGTGCACAGAATGGGGAAAATGATCTTTTCGGTTTTGGTCACAGTGCGCAGCTGCTTCATCACGATCTGGCGCTCGGCCTTGGTGGTAAGCGCCTTCATAATGGGCGGCTGAATGACCGGCACCAGCGCCATATAGCTGTATGCCGCCACCGCAATACTGCCCAGCAGCTCCGGTGCCAGACGGGAAGTAACGAAGATCGCCGTGGGGCCGTCGGCACCACCGATGATGGCAATGGCCGCAGCCTGTGCACCGGTAAAGTCTACCAGACCGGTCGTACTGAGCGCGCGGGCGCCCAGATAGGTGCCAAAGATACCAAACTGGGCCGCAGCGCCCAGCAGCAGGCTTTTGGGGTTGGAGATCAACGGGCCGAAATCGGTCATGGTGCCGATGCCCAGGAAAATCAGCGGCGGATAGATGCCCAGCTTAACGCCCAGATACAGCATATCGCCCAGGCCGCCGTTGTTGAGAATTTCCATCCACATGGGGTGCTCCAGGCCGTCACCCACAAAATACTGCATATGGATGATGCCGCTGCCGGGCAGATTGGCCAGAATCATGCCAAAAGCGATGGGCAACAGCAGCAGCGGCTCGAACTGCTTGACAATGGCAAGGTACAGCAGCACACAGCCAACCACGATCATGGCAAGGTACAGCAGTCCACCCGGCTCAGCAAACTGAGCAAAGCCGGAATTTTGGAAGATGCTGATCAGGGTTTCCAGAAATGCATTCATTATATTGTACTCCCCTTTCCCTTAAAACGGCGATGTGACATCGTTGACGCCGGCGCGTCCCCAGGCCTTGCCTTTGCCGGCACGGCTGACCGCTTTCAGCACATATTTGCCGTTGCCCATGGCGGCAATGGCAGCAGCAATTACCGCCACGATCTCGGCAGGGATGCCCTGCTCAACTACGGGGGCAGGTGCGGTCGGCGCGGCAGATTCAACCGGCTTGGCAGCAGGCGCTGCCTTGGAGGCAGCGGCAGCCTTGACCTGTGCATCACGTTTTTCCTGCTTGCGAGCATTCATCGAATCGAAGAATTTGCCCTCCAGGGTGATGATCAGCATCAGGATAACCAGAATAGCAAAAACAAGCGCCATTCCGGTAAGGGTAACGACCAGATCGCTGGGCTGCGGCTCAATGGCAAGCAGCACAGGTGCAAAAAAATTGCTCATATAAAAACCTCCTGTCCGTTCGGCGGCCCAATCGAATTTGGTCTGCACACGGCCGCATCTCTTCCCATCGCGGCAGAGCAAAACAGATTCGTAAAAAAGGCCATTTGATGATATTATAACGAATTTAGACAGCGCTTGCAACCGAAAAACCGCCAAAAGAATTTGCACAGAAATTGAATTTTGATGCCAAATGCCAAAAGCCCCGCCGCGGGCTTTCCGCAGCGGGGCTGGTACGGGTTTAATGGAACTTGCCGATGCCGGGGGTGGCGTCCTGAAAGCCGGTTTCCAGCACATCGTCCAGCGACAGGCACATGGCGGTGCCCAATGCCACACAGTTGATGGGATCGGGCGAGACCACTACCTTCACCTTCAGCTTTTCGCTCAGATACTCGGGCAGGCCATGCAGCAAAGCGCCGCCGCCGGTCAGCATGACACCGTTGCGGTACACGTCGCCGGCCAGTTCGGGCGGGGTGCGCTCCAGCACCTGATGGGCAGCCACACCGATCTTTTCGCACAGGGCCATGACCGGCTCGTACAGATCATCGGTGGAAACATTCAGACGGGCGGGCAGGCCGGTGATCAGGCTGCGGCCCTTGACCTCCATGGTTTCGTGAAAATCTTCCCGCTGGCGGCAACAGGCCACCTGCTTTTTCAGATTCTCGGCGGTACGCTGGCCAATGGCTACATTGAACTTGGTGCGGATATGCTTGAGAATCTCGTCATCAAAGATGTTGCCGGCCACCTGCACACTGGTGCTTTTCACCTTGCCGCCCAGCGACAGTACCGCAATATCGGTGGTGCCGCCGCCGATGTCAATGATCATGTGGCCGTCCGGCTGCAGAATGTCCACACCGCTGCCCAGCGCCGCAGCGACAGGCTCGTCGATCAGATACACCTTGCGGGCACCGGCGGCAACCACCGCCTCGATGACCGCATCCCGCTCAATGCCGGTGATGGCGGCAGGCACACACACCGCCACACGGGGCTTGACCGGGCGATTGGCGTACACCTTGTTGACGAAACGGCAGATCAGTTCCTTGGTCAGGGTATGATCGCTGATCACGCCGTCCTTCAGGGGGAAGATGGCTGAAATGTAATTGGGGGTACGGCCCACCATGGCCAAAGCCTCGTCGCCGGCGGCCAGCACATAATCGCGGCCGCCCTTTTTGCGGGTGTCCACCGCAACAATGCTGGGCTGGTTGAGGATGGCCCCCTTGCCTTCTTGCGCAATGATAATGGTTGTGGTACCCAGATCGATACCAATGTCGTTGAATGCCATAGGTTGTTCCTTTCTCTATCCAAACAGAGGGCCGGCAGACTTGCCGCCGGTTTCCGGTTTATGCTTTTTTTCAGGTTCCGAAACACAGAGTGCCGCCGCAAACACGCTTTCGGCACCGGCCGCCAGCAGTGCCTGTGCGCAGGCGGCGGCAGTGGCTCCGGTGGTAATCACATCGTCCACCAGCAGCACGTGTTTGCCTTCCAGAAATTGGTGTGCACCCGGCACAGCGGCAAAAGCACCGGCGGCATTTTCCAACCGCAGCAAGCCGGACAGTTCCACCTGATGGTGTTCGGTGCGGATGCGCCGCAGAAGATACGGCAGCACCGGCAGACCCAGCCCCTGTCCCAGCGGGACAGCCAGCTGCAGCGGCACATTGTAGCCGCGGGCGGCATCAGTGGCGGGGACCGGCACGATCAGATCCCACTGCATGGCGTACACCGTGTTCGGTTCGGGGTAAAGTATACCATACCTGCGCTGAAAAGTACACCCAAACAAATCCCCGGCCATGCACAGCCCCAGCGGATAAGCCGCCCATGCCCCGTTTTGGAACTTCATGCGGTGCACTGCCTGCCGGGCGCAGCCGTCGTAACGGTACACCGCCGCGGCACCGTCCAGCCGGCCAAGGTAGTGGTTTTCCGGCTTCAGGCGCTTGGCCGTTCGCTTCAGAGCATGAAGTTCCACTTCACAATCGGGGCATGTCGGCAAACTGCCCTGCGGTCTGCCGCAGTAAGGGCAGCACACCGGGTAAACCAGCTGCAAAGCCGCGCGCAGTGCCAGTTCGCGCCTGTCGGGCGGCTGCGGCAACATCTGCCGTGTTACCGGGCCAAGCGGCGGCATGGGACGGATCATGGCCGATCACTGCTCCTTTTTGCGGGCGCGTACCTCGGCCCGATCGTCGTATTCTTTCTGCAGCAGCCGGCACAGGCCGCTGTACCGCAGGTTCTGACGCACATTGCCGGTCATGGCGTTGACCGTACTGCGCAGCCCCGCCACAACGCAAAGCTGCCGGGCGCGGGTAACGCCGGTGTAAAACAGATTGCGGTAGCACAGCTTGGCCGGTACTTCGGCCGCCGGAATGATCACCGCGGCAAACTCGCTGCCCTGACTTTTGTGAATGGTGACCGCATAGGCGATCTCCAGCTCAGACAGATGGTCGGAGGGATAGATCAGCTTGCGGTCGTCCATCTGCACGGTCAGGCTGCGGTCGTGGGGGTTGACCGCCATCACAATGCCGATGTCGCCGTTGTAGGCGCCTACCCCCTGCTCGCCGCCGTCCCGCTGCCAGACGATGTCGTAGTTGTTGCGCACCTGCATCACCTTGTCGCCGGGGCGGAACACCCAGCCCGCAGCTTCCAGCTGGGGCTTGCCCGGCGCAGGCGGGTTGAGCAGCTGCTGCAGCCGCACGTTCAGCGCCTGAGTACCGGTAAGGCCAAGCTTTGTGGGGCAAAGCACCTGAATATCCCGGATGGAATCAAAGCCGTAGCTGCGGGGCAGCCGGGTACAGACCAGATCGCACACCAGCTGCTGGCAGGTTTCGCCGCCGGCCTCCAGCAGAAAGAAGTCATCGGTTTTTCCGCCTTTTTTCAGCGGCTGGTCGTTGACCATGCGGTGGGCGTTTTCCACGATCAGGCTTTGGGCGGCCTGTCGGAAAATCTCGGTCAGGCAGACGGTGGGCACCACCTTGCTGCGGATGACCTCGCCCAGAATGTTGCCCGGCCCCACACTGGGCAGCTGATCGGTGTCGCCCACCATAATAATACGGCAGCCGTGACGCAGCGCCGCCAGCAGGCTTTGGAACAGTTTGACATCCACCATGCTCATCTCGTCCAGAATCACTACGTCACATTTGAGCAGGTTCTTTTCGTTGTGAATGAAACTGACCACCCCGCCGGAATAATCCACCTCCAGCAGGCGGTGGATGGTGCTGGCCTTATGGCCGGTCAGTTCGCTGAGGCGCTTGGCCGCCCGGCCGGTGGGGGCACACAAAGCCACCCGGTCGGCCTGATGCTCGAACAGGGACAGAATGGCGTTGACCGTGGTGGTTTTGCCGGTGCCGGGGCCGCCGGTAAGCACAAGACAGTTTTCCCGCAGGGCGGTACGAATGGCCTCCTTTTGCAGCGGCGCATAGGCAAAGCCCTGGGTCAGCTCCAGAAACTGGATGTTGCGGTCCAGATCTCTGGGCTGGGGGGCAGGATATTTCATCAGATCGGCCAACCGCCAGGCGATGTCCTCTTCGGCCGACAGCAGGTCGGGCAGATAAGAAAACTCGGTTTCATCAAACACCCGCTGGCAGATCTCCCCTTCTGTCAGTCGGGCGTCCAGCTCGCGCTGCAGGGCGTCCTCGGGCTGGTGGATGAAGGAAGCTGTGGTAGCCACCAGCTTCTGCCGCGGCAAACAGGTGTGGCCGTTGTTTGCATTGTGGCGCAGCACATACAGCAGCGCCGCACCCATGCGCAGGCTGCTGTCGGCGGCCAGTTCCAACTGGGCAGCGATGCGGTCGGCATGGGCAAAGCTGATGTGCAGCGGGTCGCCGCACAACAGATAGGGATTTTTGTCGATGGCATCTGCCGCGTGGGGGCCAAAGGTTTTGAACACCTCTACCGCACGGGGGGCCGAAATATCAAACCGGGCCAGATAGGCGATCAGCTCGCGCACGCCGAACATCCGGCGGAACTCGGCGCTGATGCGCTCGGCCTTGTCGGCATTGATGCCCCGGATGCAGGTAAGCTGCTGGGGGGAATTGGCAATGATATCCAGCGCATCGGCCCCAAATTTTTCCACAATCTTCTTGGCGGTGGCTACCCCGATGTAGGGCAGCGACCCGCTGGAAAGGTAGGCATAGATGGCCTCGATGTCGCGGGGAATGTCGGTTTCGCAGGTTTGGGCGCGGAACTGCCGGCCGTAAGCAGGGTGGGTTTCGAAGGTGCCGGTACACACCACCGTTTCGCCGATGTGGATCTCGCCCACGGTGCCGCACACCACAAACAGCTCCCCGCCGCCGGAGAGCTCGAATACGGTATAACCGGTGTCCTGATTTTCGAAAATCAGGCTTTCCACCGTGCCTTCGATGCGAAGAAGTTCTTTTTCCACAGTAACGGTTCCTTTTTATTGCTGTTTACAGCCCAAAATACTGTTTGAGTGCAGCACAGATCTGCACGCTGGCGGTGCCGTCGCCGTAAGGGTTGACCGCATTGGCCATTTTTTCGTACTCGGCCGGCTCATCCAGCAGCTGGCGGGCCAGCTGCACGATCCGCTCGGTCTGCACGCCGGCCATGCGCACGGTGCCCATCTGCACCGCTTCGGGGCGCTCGGTTTCGGTGCGCAGCACCAGAACCGGCTTGCCCAGCGCAGGGGCTTCTTCCTGCAGGCCGCCCGAGTCGGTCATAACAAAGTACACCCGGCTGATCAGATTGTGCATATCCTGCACATCCAGCGGGTCGATCAGATGCACCTGCGGCAGACTGCCCAGCATTTCCTGCGCGGGGCGGCGCACCGCCGGGTTGGGGTGCACCGGGTAGATGAACTGCAGCTGCGGATAGGCTGCACACAGCTGCTGTACCGCGGCAAAGATCTGCCGCATTCCATCGCCAAGATTTTCGCGCCGGTGGGCGGTAAGCAGAATGGTCTGCCGCTCCAGCGGGATCTCCGCCAGCTGCTGCGAGCGGAATGTATAGCCCGGCTGCACCATGCAATGCAGCGCATCAATCACCGTGTTGCCGGTTTTATAAACATGTTTGGTGACACCTTCGGCGGCCAGATTGGCCACATTCTGGGCAGTGGGGGCAAAATGCAGGGTTGCCACCTTGCCAGTGATACAGCGGTTCATCTCTTCGGGATAAGGGGAAAGCGGGTCAAAGCTGCGCAGGCCGGCTTCCACATGGCCCACCGGGATCTGCTGGTAAAACGCCGCAAGCCCGGCCGCAAAGCTGGTGGTGGTGTCACCGTGCACCAGCACCAGCTCCGGCTTTGCCTGCCGCAGCACCTGCTCCATGCCTTCCAGCACACCGGTAGTGATAGTGGTCAGGGTCTGGCCGGGGCGCATCAGGTTCAGGTCATAATCCGCCTTCAGGTCAAAAATTTCCATCACCTGATCCAGCATTTCGCGGTGCTGGGCGGTAACACAGACAGCACACTCAAACTCCGGCGCTTGCTGCAAAGCTTTCACCAGCGGCGCCATTTTAATGGCTTCGGGGCGGGTGCCGAACACACACATGATTTTCTTTTTCATTGTAGATCCACTTCTTTCCTTACAGACCACCGCACATCAATGCACGCAGACTTTCACGGCCACTGACCGCATCCGCCTTTAGCTTGTGCAGCACCTGCAGATTACTTTCTGCCATGGCAATGCGTTCCTCTTCTGACGGATAATTGCCGTTCAGCAAACTTTCATCGGTGAGATATTGCATCCCCAACGCGGCAAAATCGCCGATCTTCTCGGTGTGCAGCACCGGTACGATGCCGTACTGCAGGTATTCAATCAGTTTTGTTGGGCAGGCAACATTATTTACCGCGATGTCGTCGCGCAGCACAAAGCCATAGCTGCATTGGGTGTATTCCTCCATCAGCTGCTGTGGGGTTTTGGTGTCCAGTTCCAGATCGGTAAAAGGGTTCCCCTGCCAAAGCTGTGCAAAGGCATCCGGCTCGGGGGTATAGATCTTATAGGCCAGATGAGCGTCGGCAGCCGCCATGCACTGCTGCATCAGCGGAATTTTCTGCCACGCCTGCAGCCCACCGGCATATACCGCCAGCGGTTTGCCGTTCACCTGCGGGCGCACGGCGCTGATTTCGCCCCGGGCCGCCAGATCTTCATTGAAGATGGGCATATTGACAAACCGGGCTTTGATGCCTGGGTATTTTTTCAGCAGATGCTGCTGCGTAGCCCGGTTGACCGTTACGATCACATCCGCGCCGGCGGCAAACAGCGCCTCCGCCTGCGCAGCGGCCTCGGCTTCGGCCTGTTTGCCATCCAGTGCAAACTCTTCCGGCACCGCACCGTGCACATCCCACACATATTTTACCCCGGGCAGATCAAACAGCGGCAAGCGGCTGGCCGTATCGCAGGTATCGTGGGCAGGCAGCAGCCGAAGCACGCTGTGGGAATAGCACACACCGCAGGCTTCGATCAGCTGCAGCACCTGCCGGCGCTGTTCGGGCACCCGGCTGTCGTACTGTACATAGGCGTGGGAATCGTCCAGAATCTGCACCTGCAGAAATTCCGGCTGATGCACCCAGTGCTCATAACAATAGATTTTATATTGTTTATCCAGCACATCCTCGTCCACTGCCTTGACCCGGCGGATGTAGCCGTCCTGCGGGGACATCCGTGAATCGGCAAAATAGGGCGCCAGAATTGCCACACAGCCAATACCAGCAGCTTTTTTCTTTTGAACGGCATCAAGCAATTCGGCAAACCCCGCCGGGTTTGCCAGATTGCGCGCCCGGATATGGTTTGCCACCGGGCCAATGCTCTTCAGACGGCGCAGGGTTTTGCCTTTCAATTGGCGCACAAGCTCCCCTGCCGGTACTTCCGGGTATTGGCCAAGTTCCAGCGCGCGGGGCGGGGTGTCAGCTCTGACCCAAAGGGAATCCATCTGCTGTGCCTGCGCCCGCAGTGCAGCGGCCAGTACAGGTTCAGCCGTTTCCAGTGCCAGACTGCGCAGGGTATCACCGGGACGCTGCTGCCATTCCGCACCGGTCAACGCTGCATAGGCGTTGCGGTTTGCCTTAACCTCCTGCGCCTGCCAGTAGGGATCGATCTGCGAAAACGCATCATCGACCCAATGATGCAGATATACACTGCGTACACATGCAAGCGAAACCCCGCCGCTTTGCAGCCGAAGTGCCAGCTCATCCCATGCCAGCTGCGGCAGGGTAAGACTTTCGGCAAAGCCACCGCAACCGCGGAACAATGCGGCGGGAAGCACCAATCCATCTGTAAATCGTTCTGTCTTTACAGAGTTGTGTTCATTTACTTCCCGCTTTTGGGCAAACGCCGCCAGCTTACGCAGTGAAAAACGGTTTTTGCGCACCGCCTCCTCGCAGGGCACACTACCTACACCGGGCGCATTGGTGGCCGGAAACGCCGCACCTTCACCACACAAGGCATTGGGCCACAGGGTAAAGGGCACACTGTCTGCCGACAAAAATGCCAGATGACTGTATATGGCATCACAGGCTGCGGCACCGGCATTGGCCGCGGCAGAATAGCCCTCGGCTCCAGAAACGGCAACCACACATTCCAGCCCCAATGCCGCAGCGGTCTGCGCCTTTTGTTCGGCCAACTGCCGTACCGAAGGGGCGCAGGCCAGAATACAGTGCTTGTGCCCTGCCATGGCCAACACCTCCAGAGCCAGATCCACTGCTTGCTGCTGCCGTGTGTAAACCACAATGATTCCACAATGGTACTTCATTGTTTCACTTCCTTTGCTGCGTTATAGCTCAAAGCCGCGTAGCTTCAGATACTCGGTCATCTGCCCGGTACGGGTCAGATGTGCCATATCCTGTAAAAATGCGGTATAGATCTCATTCAGTTCGGCCGCCGTAAAACAGAACTGCTCCGGCACTTCGGCCAGCGCTTGTGCGTAGAACTGTTTGTAATGCTCGTCGCGGGTGGCGGCAGCAGTACGATTGGCCGGTACAAGAAAGATGCTGGTAGCCCGGTAAAAATCGCCGTGGCACAAACTGGTACGGCGCGCTTTGGCAAAGTATTTCAGCCACATATACCAATCTTCGCCGCCATCCAATGTTTCGTGCATGCCACCATACTGTTCGTACAATTCGCGGCGGAACATTACCGACTGCAGCGGCATGGGAATGGCCCCCGCGACCAGAAGCGGATCGCAGCGCAGATTATCCAGATGGACCCACCGTTTTACATCCAGTGCATAAGGTTCGTGGCTGGTCACATCGGCAATCATCTGCATGGCCGCGCCCACCACCAGCTGTGCCTGCGGCTGCTGCTCGAATCGCGACAGCATCAGTTCCAGATGGTCGGCGTAGAAGAAATCGTCATCATCCAGAAAGTTGATAAATTCGCCCTTTGCCATCGAAAGGCCCAAATTACCCATTCGGCCACGGCCGTAATGCTCGCCCGGGCAGGCATAACGGATGTTCAGCTGAGGGAATTCCTGCTGTGCCACCGCCTGCGCCAAAGGCGCGTTGTCTTCCACTACAACAACCTCGAAGTTTTTGTAGGTCTGATGGCACAGGCTGCGCAAAGTCTGCCGCAGCGACCAGGGCTTGCCGCAGGTACGGATGATCACCGATACCAGCGGTGCACTCTGCAGCGGCTGCAGCACATTGCAGCCGCGCTCGACCGCATAGCCCGGCCGGAAATCGGCCACCTGTGCTTTGAACTGCTGCGGATGTTTCCTGCGCCAGAACAAAAACGGCCAGCAATGCAAAGCATTCCACAGATATTTTTTCAGCAGCACCCGGCGTACCCCCTCAAAATGCTGGGGATGACGCAGTACCTGCAGATATTCTTTATGCGCAGCAGCAATCTGCTGCAGGCTGCCAAACTTTTCTGCCAGAAGCAGTCGTCCCAGTTGCGAACCGGCATACTCCCCCAGCGAACGTCCACCATCCTTGCTTAATACATAATGCTCGGTTGCTGCCAATGGACAGTACTGCAGCTTGCCGCCTGCAGCACGCAGACGCCAGGACAGGTCCACATCCTCGCCATACATAAAAATGTGCGGATCAAAACCGGCGATTTCTTCAAAAGACGTGCGGCGCACTACTACTGCGGCACCGCTGCACCAATCGGTTTGCAGGGTTACAGGATCATAATGCTTGCCGTGCTCATAAGGAAGCTGACGCAGCTCCCAAGCCACGGTTTCCTCATCCGAAGATGCAATGTACTGGTCCAGCCGGGTCAGTGCATCCGCATGGAGCGCTGTGTCCACATTCAGAAAGAAGATCAACGGTGCACTGCCCTGCGCTGCGCCCAGATTGCAGCCGGCACCAAAACCGGCATTGCTGCCCGAAGCCACAATTTCAAAGCCGCCAAACGCCGAATACTGCAGCTTGAGCTTATTCAGAACCTCGACTGTATTATCGGTGGAAGCGTTGTCCACAAAGATGACATTCAGCTGGGAAAGATCATAATCCAGCCCACCAAGAGCTTTTACGCATGATTCAAGCCAACGCACACTGTTATAGGTTACCAGTACAATATCATACCGCATGGTTCCCGCTCCCTTATGACTGTTCATTTTTATGCAGCTGCTGCTGCATTTTAAAAAACTTTGCCATTTCCAAAAGCTTGGCCTTGTTTTCGTCGGTCAGCATTTGGGTTTCGTTGTGAAGTGCATAGGTAAAATCATCAAAGGTAATTGACGCAGTTTCACCGCTTTCCGTCGGACGCTGCCATTCCATAGGCACATCATAACCCATCAGCCAGGCTTCACTGACATTCAGCGCCATGCTCAGCAGGGTTAGTTTTTCCTGCCCCGGTTCGACCTTGCCCGAAACATACTGGCTCAGATCTGCCTTTGTAAGCTTTACCCCGCATTGTGCGGCGTATCCCTGTGCACGCTGCAGAACATCCACCTGCTTGAGCCCGCGCTCGTGTAAAAGCTGCTTGAGCCGCTGTGACGTTGTAGAAGTTTTCATGCCTGTCTCACCTCTGTTCTTACTTTACCATATCCCTTCGGGCTGTTCAATATAAAGCAACCAAAATTCAAGCATTTTGAACCGCAAATTTGACATTTAAATTCAAACATGCTATGATGCAAGCAATAGTTCAATCATATTGAACTATTGCTTGTTTGGCAGTTGTTGCAGCGGCATCATCCGCAGAATTCCAATCGAAAAGGGCTCATTTTCACCCAAAAGTTCAACAAAATTGAACAATCCATGCAAGGAGGAACCATATGGTACATAACATTACACTCGACCATTACAACGCGCAGGCAGAAAACGATCTTGCTCTGCTGCAGCTGGGTACCCAAAGCAGCTACGGCATTGAACAGCTGCAGCTTACCTTTGGGGAAGGCTGGCAGGGGTTGACCGTTACGGCCA
>JAFULE010000194.1 GCA_017483235.1 Faecalibacterium sp.
GACGCTCTGGTCGAAGCAATCACCGCGGTGACCAAGACCATGAAGCGTGCCGAGATCGAAAAGAAGCTGCTGGCCGTGGATGTGCCCGCTTCCAGCGTGCTGACCTTTATCGAGGCCTACACCTCCGATCACGCCAACGCCGTTGGCCTGACCCAGATGGTGGATCAGAAGAAGATCGGCATGATGCGCTTCTATGCCAACCCCCTGCACTTTGACAACGAGCCCTGCAAGATCCGCAGCGGCTGCCCCCTGCTGGGTCAGGATACCACCGACATCCTCAAGGATCTGGGCTATGACGATGCCGCCATTGCCAAGCTGTACGAGGACGGCGTGGTGGGTGCAAGCCTGATTTAACGGACATTTCTGCCGGAAGGAGGCTGATCCCCCATGCAGATCCAACGCTTTGTACTGGGCCCTTTTGCCACCAACTGCTATGTGGTTGTGGGCGATGATCCCGCCCGCTGTGTGCTGATCGACCCGGCCGACAACGGCCCTGCGCTGGTACGCCGGCTGGAAGCAGATGGCCGCATCCCCGAAGCGGTGCTGCTGACCCACGGGCATTACGACCACATTCTGGCAGTGCCTGCGCTGCAGCAGCGCTGGCCCGGGCTGCCGGTGTACTGTCACCCGCTGGACGTGCCAAAGGAAACCGTGGAATACGATATGGGGCAGACCTTCCCCACAGTGGCTGCCTTTGCCAACCTGCAGCCGCTGACCGAGGGCCAGCAGCTTACGGCGGCGGGCATCCCGTTCCGGGTGCTGCATACCCCAGGGCATACCCCCGGATCGGTCTGTTTTGTGTCGGGCGATGTGATGTTCAGCGGTGATACGTTGTTTTACCGCAGCATCGGCCGCACCGATTTTGCCGGCGGCAGCATTCCCCAGATGAAGGCGTCGCTGCAGCGGCTGGCCGACCTGCCCGGCGATTATCAGGTGCTGCCCGGCCATGAAGGCGCCACCCTGCTTTCGGAAGAACGGCGCAGCAACCCTTATCTGCGAGGCTTTGGTTTTTGAAACACGGCAGGCCGCAGGGCCGCCGCACACAAATAAAGAATTTGAGGTGAACCACATGGAAGAGAAAAAGGTACTTACCGAACTGCGCGACGGTGTTCTGATCGTTACCATTAACCGCGAGCGCCGCCGCAACGCCATCGACCCCGAGACCGCCAACATGATGGAGGCGATCCTGAACGATGCCGAAACCAACCCCGAGGTTGGCGCCATCCTGATCACCGGTGTGGGCGAAAAGAGCTTCTGCGCAGGCGAAGACCTGAAGGCTCTGGCCGAAAACGGCGGTGTCTGCATGACCGAGACCGAGCACGGCTTTGCCGGCATTACCGAACGTCTGTGCGCTAAGCCCATCGTCTGCGCCATGAACGGCACTGCAGCCGGCGGCGGTTTGGAGATTGCTCTGGCCTGCGACGTGATCGTGGCTGCCGACCATGCCCGTCTGGGCCTGACCGAGGTCAAGGTTGGCCTGATGGCCACCAGCGGCGGCATCGTGCGCATCCCCAAGTACATCCCCATCAAGATCGCTAACGAAATGTGCCTGACCGGCAACCTGATCAGCGCCCAGCGCGCCGCTGAGATCGGCCTGATCAACTACTGCCTGCCCGCCAATCAGGTGATGGACAAGGCCATCGAGCTGGCCACCACCATGGCCGCCAACGCCCCCATCCCCATGCGCCTGACCAAGCAGCTGCTGCACATGGCCCCTCACACCAGTCTGGAAGATGGCATGCGTGTCAGCCGCTACATGGCATGGAAGTACGTGGAAGGCACCGAAGACGCCGTAGAAGGCGCTGCTGCCTTTGCCGAAAAGCGCAAGCCCCAGTGGAAGAATCGCTGATTCTGCCCGCCCGTTTTACTTTTGTTAGATTGGCGGCTCGTCGGCCTGTGTCATCCGGCAGCGGCCGGCCCGCCGAAAAATATTGGAGGTAACTATATATGGATTTTCGTATTACTGAAGAGCAGGAACTGATTGTTCAGGCGATTGCTGATGCGATGGAGCAGGCAAACCTGGAGAGCTATCTGCAGGATTGCGACAAGAACTGCCAGACCCCCCACGAGTGGCTGGACCTGATTCAGGATCTGGGCCTGAACAACCTGTTCCTGCCCGAAGAGATCGGCGGCGACGGTGAAGGCGCTGTGACCATGTTCCTGGTCATGGAAGCTCTGGGCCGTGCAGGTGGCCCCGTCTACCTGTTCTGGGAGCATGTTAAGGCCGACGCTCTGCTGGAAGAAGGCACCCCCGAGCAGATTGAGAAGTACTGCGCTCTGCTGAAGGACGGCAAGAGCCCCTTCTCTCAGGCTCTGTCCGAGCCCAGCGCCGGCACCGACCTGTCTGCCAACTCCATCCAGACCACCTACACCCGCAAGGACGGCAAGATTTACATCAACGGCCACAAGCACTTCATCTCCGGCGCTATGGACAGTGATGTTGCCCTGACCCTGTGCAAGAACAGCGAAGACGGCCAGACCCTGACCATGTTCTTTGTGCCCACCGTTGGCCCCAACGTCAAGAAGGCTCCCATGGAGAAGATGGGCATCAACATGGAAAACGTCTGCGACATCTGGTTCGACAACGTTGAGATCGAAGAGTCCGACATGTTCTCCTTCGAGGGCAACGGCCTGATGGCTACCTCCAAGGGCTTCGACTACGAGCGCCTGATCGACGCTTTCAATGCTTACAGCCAGGCTCTGTGCGCTTACGAGGACGCCTGCCGTTACGCCACCCAGCGTGAGGTGAAGGGCAAGCCCATCGGCATGCAGCAGCTGATCCAGAACCATGTCATGCAGATGACCATGCGCATCGAGGCTATGCGCAACATGCTGCTGCACTACGCCTGGAACAAGGACAATGGCTGCCTGACCCGTGCCGAGGCTTCCATTGCCAAGCAGTACTGCTCCGAAAGCGCCAACGAGGTTGTCGATCATGCCATGCAGATCATGGCCGGCATCGGCTTCTGCGGCAGCCGCGTCAGCCGTATCTACCGCGACCTGCGCATCACCCGTATCTCCGGCGGCACCGGCGAGATCCAGACCATCATTGCTTCCCGCGCTGCCCTGCGCAAGTTCGACCCCAACTTCGGCAAGCGCCGCTGATTCTGCGTTGCAGCTGATTAAATTTAGGAGGAATCCGAAATATGAAAAATATGCTCGTCTGCATCAAGCAGGTGCCGGATACCACCGAGATCAAGATTGATCCGGTGAAGAAAACCCTGATCCGTGACGGCGTGCCCAGCATCGTCAACCCCTTTGACGCCTATGCTCTGGAGCTGGCCGCCCGTATCAAGGACAAAGAGCCCGACAGCAAAATCACCCTGCTGTGCATGGGCCCCCCGCAGGCCAAGGAGGCCCTGAAGACCTGTCTGGCCGTTGGCGGCGACAAGGCTTATCTGGTTTCCGGCCGTGAGTTCGGCGGTTCTGATACCCTGGCCACCAGCTACATCCTGTCCTGCGCTGTTGAGAAGGTTCGTCAGCTGGAAGGCGACTTCGACGTGATCTTCAGCGGCAAGCAGGCCATCGACGGCGACACCGCTCAGGTTGGCCCCGAGCTGGCTGAGCATCTGGGCCTGCCCCAGGTGACCTACGCGGTCGAAACCGAAGCTGAGGAAAAGAGCATCGTGGTCAAGAAGGAAACCGAAGAAGGCTTTGAGAAGGTGCGTGTGCAGTGCCCCTGCGTCATCACCGTGACCAAGCCCAGCTTTGACCCCCGCTTCCCCTCGATCAAGAGCAAGCTGGCTGCCAACCGCAAGGAGATCCCCGTGATCGGCGCCGCTGATCTGGACATCGACCTGACCCGCGCCGGCCTGAGTGGCTCGCCCACCAAGGTCAAGAAGACCTTTACCCCTCCCGTCAAGACTTCTGGCGTCAAGATCCAGGAGGAAGATCCCGCCGTCGGCGCTGAGAAGCTGTTTGCCATGCTCAGCGAAGGCAAAATCATTTGATGGAGGTAGCAGACAATGGCTGAAGTAAAATCTAAGAACCTGTGGGTATTCATCGAGACCGATGATGCCGGCAATGCCAAAAACGTCGGTCTGGAACTGCTGAACCCCGGCCGCCGTCTGGCCGACAAGCAGGGCGGCAAGCTGGTGGGCGTTGTGGTTGGCCACAATGTGGACGCCGCTGTTGCTGCCGTGGGCGAATACGGCGCCGACGAGGCTCTGGTTGTGGACGGCCCCGAGTTTGGCCACTACACCACCGATGCCTACGCCAAGGCAATTTGCGCTCTGATCGAAAAGTACGGCCCCACCACCATGCTGATCGGCGCCACCAACAATGGCCGCGATCTGGGCCCCCGTGTGGCCTGCCGTCTGGGCACCGGCCTGACCGCCGACTGCACCTCGCTGGACATTGACGAAGAAAGCGGCAACATGGCCTGGACCCGCCCCGCATTTGGCGGCAACCTGATGGCTACCATTCTGTGCCCCAACCATCGTCCCCAGCTGGGCACTGTCCGTCCCGGCGTGTTCAAGAAGGACGATCCGGTTGCTGGCCGTGCCGCTGAAGTGATCCGTGAAGAGATCCATGTGCCTGCCGAAGAGATCCGCACCGAGCTGCTGGAGGTCATCTCCGAGGCTGCCGGCGCCATCGTCGATCTGGAAGGCGCCGAAATCATCGTTTCCGGCGGCCGCGGCGTGGGCGGCCCCGAGGGCTTTGCCCCCGTTCGCGAGCTGGCCGAGGCTCTGGGCGCCACTGTGGGTGCTTCCCGTGCCGCTGTTGATGCCGGCTGGATCCCCCATGCACATCAGGTTGGCCAGACCGGTAAAACCGTTGGTCCCAAGCTGTACATCGCCTGCGGCATTTCGGGTGCTATCCAGCATCTGGCCGGCATGAGCAGCTCTGACTGCATTGTGGCCATCAATAAGGACCCCGAAGCCCCCATCTTCAACGTGGCCGACTACGGTCTGGTGGGCGATCTGCACGTGATTCTGCCCATGCTGACCGCCAAGGTCAAGAAGGCCAAGGGCCTGTAATTCGGAATAACGGCTGCCCGGCGGGGCGTAGCCCGCCCTGTCGGACAGGCTGAATTTTCACATTTCATCGTGAAAGAAGGAGATTTCCTATGGATTTTAAGTTCAATGAAGACCAGCAGCTGCTGCAGAGCATGTTCGCCGAGTTTGTTGAGGGCGCTGTTGCCCCCGAAGCTGCCGAGCGCGATGCTTCCGAGCATTTCCCCGAAGATCTGATCCCCCAGATGGGCGAGGTCGGCATGATGGGCATCATGGTCGAGGAAGATTTCGGCGGCGTACAGCTGGGCATGACCGAGACTGCTATGGCCGTGGAAGAGATCGCCAAGGCCTGCGCCTCCACTGCCATCACCGTGGCCATCCACAACACTCTGGCCTGCTGGCCCATTCAGAAGTACGGCACCGATGACCAGAAGGGCACCTACCTGCCCGACATGGCCGCCGGCGAAAAGCTGGGCGCTTTTGCTCTGACCGAGCCCAACGCCGGTTCCGATGTAGCCGGTGTGCGCACCACCGCCGAAGACAAGGGCGACCACTACCTGCTGAACGGCAACAAGATCTTCATCACCAACGGCAGCTACGCCGATGTGTACATTGTTGTTGCCACCACCGACAAGACCGCCGGCAAGAAGGGCATGAGCGCCTTCATTGTTGAGAAGGGTATGGAAGGCTTCCAGTTCGGCAGCAAGGAAAAGAAGATGGGCATCCGTGGTTCTGCCACCTACGAGCTGATCTTCGACAACGTCAAGGTTCCCAAGGAGAACCTGCTGGGCAAGGAAGGCGACGGCCTGAAGATCGCCCTGACCGCCATCGACGGCGTTCGTATTGCTGTTGCCGCTCAGGCTGTGGGCATTGCCCAGAGCGCCATTGACCTGGCCGCCGGCTATGTCAAGGAGCGCAGCCAGTTTGGCAAGAGCATCGCTTCTTTCCAGAACACCCAGTTCACCCTGGCCGATATGCAGACCCGCGTTGACGCCGCCCGCCTGCTGACCTACCGCGCTGCTGCTGCGATGGATGCCGGCGACGAGTACGCCTCTGCCGCTGCCATGGCCAAGATGTTTGCATCCGAAACTGCCAGCTATGTTGCCGGCAAGGCCATCAACCTGTACGGCGGCTACGGCTTCAGCCGTGAGTACCCCGTCGAGCGTCTGTACCGCGATGCAAAGATCACCGAGCTGTATGCCGGTACCACCGAGATCCAGAAGCTGGTCGTTGCCCGCGGCATGGGTCTGTAAGTTTTATTCACCAGTGTTTTTTCTCCTGCGCCGCCGGCCGGGTAAGGCCGGCGGCTGACAGGGGCGGTGAATGATCCGCCGCCCCGCAGCAATACCCCAATAGGAGAAGGAGCCAATCGGAGCCGGGCTTTGTATAAAATGCGCCCGGCAGAGAGGAGAATCCTTATGGGAGAGATCATTCTGTCCATTGCCATCGGCGGCTGTCTGGTCGTTGCAGGTATTATCATGAACGTCTACCTGAGCTACGAAGAAAAGAAAGTCTTCAAAGAAAAGTAATTTGGCTGTTAATTAATCGTTCTTCGAAGCTGCGGGCTTTTTTGGCCCAAGAATAATTAAAAAAATAACGAGGTGGATTTCATGAATATTTTCTTAATTGGCGTTATCGTCAGTATCGTTGCCTACCTTGTGGTAGGTTTGTACGCCGGCCGTGCTGTTAAGGACGTCAACGACTACTACGTCAGCGGCCGCAATTCCCCCACCATCCTGATCGCAGGCACTCTGTTTGCTTCCATGCTGTCGGTCAACGGCTTTATGGGCGACCAGGGCTGGTGCTATACCGGCAACATCACCAGCCTTGTTATGCTGAACTCGATGTGTGCCATGGGCTATGTGCTTGGCCCCCTGGTGTTTGGCCGTTATCTGCGCCGCAGCGAGTGCACCACCATGCCCGAGTACTTTGGCCATCGTTTCAACGACTTCCGCAACCAGCGTGTGGCGGCGATCATCACCGTCATCTCTCTGACCGCTTACCTGCTGGCCTGCATCACCGGTGTTGGCATCCTGATGCAGGAGCTGACCGGCTTCAGCTATGAGCTGTGCCTGTTCCTGGCCTGGTTCTGCTTCACCGCTTTTACCTTCTACTCCGGCTCCAACGGCGTTGTGCTGACCGATACCATGATGTTCCTGGTGTTCCTGATCGCCTCCATCATTGCCGGTCCTTACATCTGGAATGCTCAGGGCGGCATCGGCGAGCTGCTAGTCAACCTGATGAACAACCCCGCTGCCCCTGAAAATCTGCTGGACTACTACGGCAACATTCCCGGCACCGGCGCTTCCGACGTATTCGGAGCCATGATGTACACCATCACCATGGGCATCATCTGGCTGATCACCGTTGCGGTTTCGCCCTGGCAGGCCGGTCGTAACCTGATGGCCAAGAGCGAGCACGTGGTTTTCCGCGCCGGTTCCATCGCAGCCATCTGCACCGTCGTCTTCCTGCTGTTCCTCAACCTGCAGTCGGTCGCAGTCATCAACCTGAACCCCAACATGGAAGACAGTCAGCGTGTTCTGATCTGGGCCTCCTTCAACGTCATGCCCAAGATCGTGGGCACCATGGTTCTGGCCGGCATCATGGCAGCGGGCCTGTCCTCCGCTTCCACCTTCCTGTCGGTGGTCGGCTTCTCGATCACCCGTGACATCGTCCCCGTCAAGTTCAAGGACGAAAAGCACGAGCTGAATATGAGCCGTTTGGTCATGCTGGTGTACGGTATTATCGCTCTGATTCTGGCTTACATGGGTCTGGGCGGCGTGCGCATCATCAGCTGGTTCGCTTCCACCATCATCGCTGCCAGCTGGGTCGTGCCCGGTGTGGGCAGTGTTGTCAGCAAAAAGCTGAGCGCCACCGGTGCCCGCTGGGCCATGATCGCCGGCTTCCTGGGCTTTATCATTCCCAAGTGCCTGAACGGTTATGTTGGTGCTCCGTTCAACGCTATTTTCATCAACTTCCTCGACCCCTTCTTCATCGGCATCTATTGCAGCCTGATCTTCGCTGTCATTGGCAGCAAGCTGCATCCTGTCACTGAAGAGGAAACGGCATTCCGTGACAAGATGATGGTCATTCCCGAAACAGAAAAGGTTCGTGCCGATTATAAGCGCGACCGTATGTTCGGCTGGATCATGATCGTCTTCGGTATCCTGACCACCGTGGTTCTGCTGTTTGGCTGGGCCCTGCCCTACAACGGCTTCATCTGATCCCTTTTTTGAAGCTTCCTGCCGGTGCCGCTTGCCGGTGCCGGTGGGCAGTGATATACTATGCTGCAAGAACCGCTAATGCTGTGAACACATCCCCCAAGGACACAACTAATTAAAAATTGGGAGGGGCATTTATGCTCAAATCGAAACAATCCGCGAAGATCATCACCCTGATCCTGATGATCCTCTCTCTGAACACCATTTATCAGCTGCCCTATCTGATGTACTACTACTACACCCCGCTGCAGGAAGCTATGGGTCTGATCGGCCGCGACGCCGACTACGGCTCTCTGCTGAACTTCTACGGCATCATGAACGTTGTTCTGTACATCCCCGGCGGCTGGATTGCTGACAAGTTCAGCGCCAAGTGGCTGATGGTTATCTCGATGGTCGGCACCGGCCTGCTGGGTCTGTGGGAGTCCACCTTCCCCAGCTACGAGACCCTGAAGCTGATCATGGCTCTGTACGCTGTCACCACCGTTCTGACCTTCTGGTCTGCTTCCATCAAGTGCATCAACCTGGTTGCTGACAAGAACGAGCAGGGCGGCATGTTCGGCGCTCTGGAGGCCGGCCGTTCCGTTTGCGGTCTGCTGGTCACCACCCTGTTCACCACCATCTACGCTGCCAACGCTGCCAACTCCACCGTTGCCATGGGTACTATCATCCGTAC
>JAFULE010000195.1 GCA_017483235.1 Faecalibacterium sp.
ACCCCCTGCAGGGTGATGATGCCGCCCCGCCACAGCACCAGCGCCAGCGCGGCCGCCGCCGAAAAGTTGATGACCGAGGTGAACAGCGCCCGGTAATGCCCCATGCGCACCGAGCTTTGGTACATTTCACGACTGGTAGCCGCAAAGGCCCCCTGCATTTTATCCTCGATGACCAGCGCCTTGGTGGTTTTGGCGCCGGTGATACCCTCGTTGAAATTGGCGGTGATTTTGGAGTTGATCTCGCGCACGCGGCGGCCCAGCACCAGCAGCTTTTTCTGGAAGTAAACCGCGGCAAGGGCCACCAACGGGGCCAGCGCCAACACCACCAGTGCCAGTTTCCAGTTGATGACCAGCATGGCAGCTACCGCGCCCACAATGTACGAGCCGTGCCATACCACATCCATGCAGCCCCACGAAAGCATGGCGCCGATGCGGTTGGTATCGCTCATGACCCGGGCGTGGATGTAGCCCACACTGTTGGCATTGAAATAAGAAAGAGACAGGGTTTGCAGATGGTTGAAGCTGGCACGCTTGAGGTCACGCCCCACATACATTTCGATCTGGCAGGCCTGATAGGCCGAAACCGCGTTGAGAATGACCTGACTGACCAGCACCGCCAGATAGGCGGCCAGAAAACCGCCCAGCCCGGCCATGCTGCCGGCCGCCACAAAATGGTCCAGCGCATACTGCTGGAACAGCGGGATGATCACATCCCCTGCCGTGCCCAGCAGGCCCAGCCCGATCATGGAAAAGAAGATGCCGCGGTAGGGTTTGATGTGCGGCCACAGCTTGGGCAGGCCAAACCACGGCAGATGAACATGGGGCCGTTTTTCCTTTGTGCTCATGCCTGCACCTCCTCGGCGGTTTTCAGCTGCAGCTCGCAGATCTGCCGGTACAGGCCCGGCTGTTCGATCAGCTGGCTGTGGGTGCCCATTTGGGCAATGCGGCCCTTGTCCAGCACAATAATGCAATCGGCATGCATCAGGGTGGTGATGCGATGGCTGATCAGCACCACCGTGGCATTGCCCAGACTGCTGCGCAGCCCGGCCCGGATGCGGGCGTCGGTTTCGGCATCCACCGCCGAAAGCGAATCGTCAAACACCATGATGGGGGTGTTCTGGGTCAGCATGCGGGCAATGGCCACACGCTGCTTCTGCCCGCCCGAAAGAGTGACGCCCCGTTCGCCCACCATGGTATCGTACCCTTGGGCAAAGTCGGCCACAGCGTCCTCCAGACAGGCAACTTTAGCCGCAGCCTGCAGCTGCTGGTCGGTCAGATCATCCACAGCGATGCCGATGTTCTGCCCGATGGTGCGGCTGAACAGGAACGGCTCCTGCAGCACCATGCCGATATGGCTGCGCAGCCAGCCGGTTTTGATTTTATCCACCGGCACGCCGCCAATGGTGATCCGGCCGTTTTCTTCCGGCAGCTCGTACAGGCGATTGAGCAGATGCACCAGCGTCGATTTGCCGCTGCCGGTGCCGCCCAGAATGCCAAAGGTGATGCCGCCGGGAATGGTAAAGCTGACATCCTGCAGCACCGGCTGATCGGCATCGTAGCCAAAGCTGACATGCTCGAACCGGATGTCACCGGTCATGGGCGGGGTGGTCATATCGGGGGCGTCCTGCTCGGCGGGGGAAGACATGATGTAGTCAATGCGCTCCAGCGCCACGCCGGTTTTGCTTAAATCGGCGATCATGCGGCCCAGCCGGCGCACCGGCCACACCAGCATGGCGTTGTAAGAGATGAAGGCCACCAGCTCGCCGCTGGTCAGCTGGCCCTGCACGCACAGGTACGAGCCGATGACCACCATCAGCATCACCTGCAGGCCCGAAAGGGTGTCGCCCACTGCCCAGAAGCCGGACAGCAGCTTACACAGATCCATCCATGCGTCGGTGTATTTGTTGTTCTGCTTTTCAAAGCGGTCGCGCTCATAGGCTTCGCGGCCGAAGGCACGCACCACCCGGGCACCGGTCAGATTTTCCTGCGCATAGGTGGACAGCACGCCCTCGTTCTCGTCGCATTCCATGAACAGATGGCCGATGCGGCGGTGAAACAGCAGCGAAAACAGGATGATGACCGGAAAGGTGACCACCGCCACGGTGGCCAGTTTGACGTTCATCGAGAACATGAAAGCCAGTGACATGACCAGAAGCACCACAATGCTGAACACATTGACCAGCTGCTCGCTGATGAACTGCTTGGTGTTGTCCACGTCCGAGGTGCAGCGCTGGATCATATCACCTGTCTGGTGCTTCATGTGCCAGGCAAAGGGCAGCCGCTGGATGTGGTCGAACAGTTCGTCCCGCATGGTCTGGGTCAGCTTTTCGGCCGCCTGATTGTTCCAGTGGGTGACCAGATATTTGCACACCGCTGCGGCCAGCGCCACCAGCGCCACCGCCAGCGCCGCCACCCACAGATGGCTGCGCAGATACTCCCGCCCGCCCATCAGCTGCAGCAGCCACAGGGCAAAGGCGGGCATTTCGGCTAAATTTTCGCCCAGCGCGGCGTCGATGGTTACACGGATGATCTGAGGGCGCAAAAGGTCCAGCAGGGTGACCCCCACACCGGCCAGCGCACCACCCACAAAATAGCGGCGGCTGCCCCGCATAAAGTGCCACAGCAGCCGCACCGCGGCCCCTTTTTGTTTGTTTGGCGTCTGACTCATAAGCTTCCTCATCTTGCAGTAAAAGCGTGAAGCCGCCAAGGGCTTGGCGGCCTGTTGTCTGTTTGGGTTCATCATACCATTCCCCTGTCGGGCTTGTCAATTTTGTGCGGTCAGACCGGGCGTTGTGTTGGTTGTTTTTGGCAACGGGTATGGTATAATGAAAAAAGATGGAAAATTTTGAACGGAGGTGCAGCGCACTCTATGAGTTTGAAAAAACTGTTTTCGGCCCGGGACATGACCCTGGGCGCACCGTGGAAACGAATTGCGGAATTTGCTTTTCCCATGCTGCTGGGCAATCTGGCACAGCAGCTGTACAACACCGCCGACTCGGTAATCGTGGGTCGGTATGTGGGCGACAATGCGCTGGCTGCCGTGGGCAGTGCCAGCCCCATTCTGAACCTGCTGCTGGCATTGTTTGTAGGCATCGCCACCGGCGCGGGGATCGTGATCTCACAAAGCTATGGCGCGCGGGACCGCGCCGCCCTTTCGATGCACATCGGCAACTGCCTTTCGCTGGCTGGCATTGCCACGGTGGTGATCATGATCGTCGGCCCGCTGATCACCCGCCCCATGCTGCAGCTGCTGGGCACCCCCGCTTCGATCATTGACTGGTGCACCAATTACCTGAACATCTTCTTTTTGGGTATTGTCGGCTTCTTCTTTTACAATATGCTGTCCGGTGTTCTGCGCGGCTTGGGCGACTCGTTCTCGGCGCTGGGCTTTTTGCTGGTAGCCGCCGCGCTGAACGTGGTGCTGGACCTGCTGTTCGTGGCAAAATTCGGTATGGGCGTGGCGGGCGTTTCGCTGGCCACCGTGATCGCGCAGGCCATCTCGGCTGTTTTGTGCTTTATCAAGCTGCGGCGGATGGGCGATATTTTTGATCTGAACTGGGGCACGTTGAAGCTGCGGCGCAAGAGCGCTTTGAAAATTCTGCAGATCGGCATTCCCTCGGGCATCACCCAGGCCATTATGGCCACCGCCGGCATGGTGGTACAGACCCTGACCAACAGCCTGGGCGAAACGGTGATCGCCTGCAGCGTGATCATCATGCGTGTGGACGGCTTTGCCATGATGCCCAACATGACCTTTGGTCAGGCCATGAGCGTGTACACCGGCCAGAACGTGGGCGCTGGCAAGCTGGACCGCGTGGACAAGGGCGTGAAGCAGGGCGCTTTGATGGCAGCCGGCTGCTCGACCCTGATCACCATCGTCCTGCTGGTGTTCGGCCGGTATCTGTTCGGCATCTTTACCACCACCCCCGAATTGATCGATCTGGCCGTGCGGATGATGCGGCTGATGGCGGTGGGCTACATCTGCATTTCGGTCACACAGGTGCTGGGCGGCGTGATGCGCGGCGCGGGCGATACCGTAACCCCGATGTGGATCTCGATTATTTCCACCATCGTGCTGCGTGTGCCCTGCGCTTATTTGATTGCTTACCTGACCCGCAGCGAGGCTTGGCCCAACGGCCAGCCGCAGGCCATCTTTATGTCGCTGATGATCAGCTGGACGCTGGGCATGGTGATGAGCGTGACCGTGTTCCGCATGGGCAAATGGCGTGAAAAGATGCTGCAGTCGATGGAAAGCCATCGCGCTGGCCGCACTATGCCGGACTAAAGACCTGTTCCGATACTACAAACAAACCCGGGGCCTGCAGCGGATACGCTGCAGGCCCCGGGCTTTATTCTTTATTGCATTACCCCTCAAACAGCTTGGCGGGGATGATATCCACGTTGGCACGGTGCACATACACCAGCTTGCCGTCGATGTTGATCAGGGTGGTTTTGGGCAGATCGCCCGGAATTTCGGTGTAGCAGTTGTTGCCCTGGAACAGCCCGATGGGGGTGCCGTTCTGGCTGGACACCAGCACCACCAGCTTTTTGCCGAACTGGTTGCGGTAGTTATTGACAAAGCGGTCGATGTCGATCAGGCCCACATCGCCGCCTGCCACCTCCATATCCGACGGGGTCTGGAAGTCGGTGATCATATCCACACCCTTCTGGGCAAACACAAGGGTACCGCCCACATGCTGCCACTGCTGGCCGTCGATGGTGATGTCGATGTAGGAGGACGGCTCGCCGTTTTCATCCAGCTCGCAGTCCATGGCAATGCGGTCGCCATATACGGTAAAGATCAGTTCGCCGTAGTTGTCGTAAGAGGTGATGGTGTAATCGTTGCCCACCAGTTCGCCTTTCAGCTTGCTGAGGGCGGTGGTAAAGGCATTGCCGCAGCCGGTCAGGCAAACGGCCAGTGCCGCCGCGGCGGCGCCAAGCGCCAGTGCGCGCCGGAATTTATGTTTCATGTTGTGATTCCTTTCCTTGTACGGCCGCAAGTGTGCGGCCGGTCTTCCTCACCGGGGCAAGTATACCACAGTTCGACCGATTTCGGCATGAACAGACCGTAAACTTTCGGTTACAGCTTTTCTGCATCCGACAGAAAGTGGCTTGACATCCGCCGGGCAAAAAAATATAATAATTTTGTATTAGGCGGCAGCCTCGATCCACGTTTGTCAGGGAAAACTCTGGCAAACGTGTTTTTTTATGCCGCAAAAATCTATACAACGGGGTTTTGATGTATGAGCAAACGGTTTTCGCTGTCCTCTCCCCTGCTTTCGGCTGCAATGGTGATTGCCGGCAATCTTCTGTACGCACTGACCGTGCGGCTGTTTCTGCTGCCCGGCGGCCTTGTTACCGGCGGCACCAACGGCATTGCCATGATCGTGGGGCAGTTCTGGGATATCCCCATGTCCGGCTTTATTCTGGCGTTCAACATTGTCATGCTGGGGGCCGGCTGGCTGATTTTAGGCAAAGCCTTTGCCCTTACCACCATTGCCAGTTCCTTTTTGTATCCGCTGTTTCTCGAATTGCTGAACCGGCTGCTGGGCGACTTTGTTCTGACCGATGATCTGATCCTGAACACCATCTTCTGCGGGTTTGGCATCGGCATTGCGCTGGGGCTGATCATCCGGGTGGGCGCTTCCACTGGCGGCATGGATATTCCCCCGCTGGTACTGAATAAGCTGTTCCGCATACCGGTTTCGGTCAGTCTGTATGCCTTCGATTTCTGCATTCTGCTGCTGCAGCTGCTGTTCCGCCCCGCCGAAAACGTGCTGTACGGTGTGGTGCTGCTTATGATCTACGCCACCGTGCTGGACAAAATGCTGCTGCTTGGCCGCAGCCGCACCGAGCTGAAGATCGTAAGCGATCATGCCGCCCAAATTTGTGATGCCATTCTGCATGATGTGGACCGCGGTGTGACCCTGCTGGACGGCGAAGGCGGCTATACCCACAGTAAAAAGCAGCTGGTGCTGAGTGTGATTTCAAACCGGGAGTTGGTTAAGGTGGAACGGCTGGTACACC
>JAFULE010000196.1 GCA_017483235.1 Faecalibacterium sp.
GCCCCCCGAACCCATAGAGAAAAAGGCCGCCGGCGGCAAAAAGAACGACCTTGCCGACATAATCAACAGCCGCACTGCCAAGCTGAAAAAGAAGTAAAGATGTTTCATGCCCCGCCGTACCCACAGGGTGCAGCGGGGCATGGTTTTTTGTCAACCAAACAGGTTCCGGCTGCCGCGTTGAAAAAAGGGCGGCCCGGCGTTATAATAACAGCAACTGCGGCACAGCCGCCATAACCCCGAAAGGAGATTTTGGTATGATTCCTGAGCATTCGGCTGCATGAGCAATGGCTTTGCACCAAAGAACACCTGTTTTTGATAGAGCCATTGCATTCCTGTAACCAACTGTTTAGGAGGCAACCATGAGCTATCAAAAAGCGGATGATATCTTACCCGGCGAACTGGTGGAGCAGATCCAGCAATATGTGGACGGCGCCACCCTGTACATTCCCCGCAAAAGCGAAAATCGCCGCCCCTGGGGCTGCGATACCTCGTTTAAGGCCGAGCTTTCGGCCCGCAACCAGAAAATCCTGCAGGACTGGCAAAGCGGTGTGCGGGTGGCCGAGCTGGCCCAAAGGTATCATCTTTCCGAAAAGCATATCCAAAGGGTGCTGCGCAGGCTGAAAGGCTGAAGCGCACCTGCCGCGCCGGGGCAGCTGCCCCGGCGCATCTTTTTTGTAACCCGAACAGGGGTGATGCGTCCCCGGCCGCGTTGTGTTATACTGGGCTCAGCAAACAAAAAGGAGAAACCAGCCATGCAGATCGTGAAAAATTACCGCGAAGACGCGGCCCTGCGTGCCAGCTTCAACGCTTTGGCCGAAGCCACCTTCGACGGCCTGAATTTTGAAACCTGGTTCCAAAACGGCCACTGGACCGACAGCTACCGGCCGTATTCGGTGGTGGAAGAGGGCCGGGTGATCGCCAACGTATCGGTGAACGACACCCCCATGCGGGTGAACGGCAAAACCTACCGGCTGTTCCAGCTGGGTACCGTGATGACCGCCCCCGAGTACCGCAATCGCGGCCTGAGCCGGCTGCTGATGCAGGAAATTGAAAAAGACTTTGGCCCCGCTGCCGACGGTTTTTATCTGTTCGGCCACACCGGTGTGCTGAACTTTTACCCCAAATTCGGGTTTGCTGCGCTGGGGGGCGAAACGGTATACAGCCGCCCGCTGCCCGCGGCTGATACCGCTGCCGATTGGGTGCAAGTGCCCATGAACACCCCCGAAAACCACGCAAAGCTGTGGGCCGCCATGCAGAGCAACCGATTTTGCGGCGGATTTGATATGGTGAACAACCCCGGTCTTGTGATGTTCTACGCCGGGCAATTTCTGACCGATTGTGTCTGGTACAGCCGGGCGATGGACGCATGGGTCATTGCCGAACCGGACGAAGCGATTTTGAATCTGCAGGCGGTGTTCAGCCCCGACCCGATCCTTGCGCTGGATCAGGTGACTGCCGCACTGGGTGGTCTGTGCCCCGGCTGCACCACCCTGACCCTTGGTTTTACCCCGGCCGACCCCGCCGGCTGGACGCCTGACCTTGTGGCCGAGCCGGATACCACCCTGATGGCCAAGGGCCGCTTTTTCGAGCAGGGCGGCTTTGACCCCGCCTGTCACCGGCTGCCTGCGCTGGCCCACGCATAAACCGAACCATACAATCCTCTGCCTGCCGACAGTGCCTATGCTGCCGGCAGGCCTTTTTTGTGAAAGTTTTTATGAACTTTTTTGCGGAATATTGACAAACGAAAAAACAGGTGGTATGGTTAATTACACAAGTAATGAACCGACGAGGTGGGACGCTGCCGCTGCGGTTCGGCACTTGGGCGGGGCGGCCGGTACAACCGTCCTGCGGTTCGATCGAAACAAAGCTTGTCCCGGGTGCGGGGTCTGCAGCCGCTGCACCCCGGCCTTTGCAAAAAGGCCGCATACCACATGGATATCCAGAACAACAGAAAGCGAGGGATGCGTTTTTGAACGGTATCCTGAATGAGCAAAGCCTGATCTATCGGCAGATCGAAAAGCTGATCGAGGACGGCATTTTGCAGGGCAGCTACGCCGAAGGCGAGCAGGTGCCCAGCACCACCGAGCTGGCCCGTACCTTCGGCATCAACCCGGCCACCGCCGCCAAGGGGGGAAACCGGCTGGTGGAAGCGGGCCTGCTGTATAAAAAACGAGGCATCGGCATGTTTGTGGCCGACGGGGCGCTGGCGCTGCTGCGCAGCCGCCGGCAGGCCGATTTTGCCCAGAATCAACTGCAGCGCATGGCAAAAGAAGCCGGCAGCCTTGGGCTGAGCAAGGCTCTTTTGCTGGAACTGGTGTCCGCCGCGGCGGACCGGGAGGGTTTGGTATGAGTGAAAACCGAATGAACGAAAAATTTCTTGTGGCACAGGGCATCGAAAAAAGCTATGGCAAACAAACGGTGCTGCGCGGGGTAAACCTGCAGATCCAGCCCGGCTGCATTTATGGTCTGATCGGCCGCAACGGCGTGGGCAAAACCACATTGCTGGGCATCCTGACCGGGCAGAACACCCACGATGCCGGTACCGTAACCTACGGCGGCCAGCCCGTGTGGGAAAACCCCGCCGCACTGGCGGATATCTGTTTTTCCCGCGAGATGAACAGCGCTGCGGCCAATCAGGGCCGCGGTGCGCAGAAGGTGAAGGATTACCTGCGGGCCGGCGCCATCTTTTATCCCCGGTGGGACGCCGACTATGCTGCCCGGCTGGTGCAGCTGTTCAAGCTGGATACCAAAAAGCAGATCATGAAGCTGAGCAAAGGGCAGGCCAGCATGGTCACCATCGTTCTGGCGCTGGCCAGCCGTGCGCCCATCACCATTCTGGACGAACCGGTGGCCGGTATGGACGTGGTGGCCCGCGAGCAGTTCTATCGCCTTTTGCTGGACGATTACGCCGAAACCGGCCGCACCTTTATCGTCTCCACCCACATCATTGAGGAGGCCGCCAACATCTTTGAGCGTGTGGTCATTCTGGATGAGGGCCGGGTGATCGAAGACTGCCCCACCGACGAGCTGGTGGATCAGTTCCGCTATGTTTCGGGCGAAGAGGCTGCCGTTACCGCAGCACTGCAAAGCTGCGGTGCGCAGGCGCTCAGCGCCCAGTCGCTGGGGCGGCACAAGATGCTGGCGGTGCGGGGCAGTGCGGCCCAGTTTGCCGCGCTGGAAGCCGCTGGCCTTTCGGTGGAGCCCATGAGCCTGCAAAATCTGTTTGTGGCCCTGTGCGGCCACGGCGACGAAAACGCAAAGGGGTGAGCCGTATGCTGAAAACCCTGCGGTTTTACATCAAATATACCTTTGTGCTTCTGGCCGGGTATGCGGCCTTTGTGGCGCTCATCGTGGCTGGGGCCTTCATCACCGGGCTGGACGGTCTGTTTGGCACCTATACCAGCATGCTGCCCAGCATGGGCGTGATGTTTGTGGGCATTTTTGCCATGACTACCAGCGGCTATCTGGACGTTGCTCTTTCCATGGGGGCACGCCGCACCCACTGCTTCTGGGCGGTGGAGCTGTGCAATCTGCTGGAAGCAGCGGTGATGGTGCTGCTGGCCATTCTGGCCCGGCAGCTGCTGGGCGGTCTGCCCGACCCGGTCGGTGTGCTGTATGATCATGGCCCCAAAGCATGGCTGTGCATCTGGCTGGTGGGGGCGCTTATCCTGCAAACCGGTCTGCTGGCCAGCCAGATCCGCGACCCGCGCAAGCAAAGATTTGCCCGTGTGGCGATGGTCTTCTGCACCATGATTCTGATGGTGGGGGTTACGGTCACCAGCATTCTGGTTGTGCTGGACAACGCCCTTGTGGGCGGGCTGTGGCCTGCCGGGCTGGCGTGGCTGGTGGAACATCTGCCGCTGGTGCTGGCCGCCGCGGCGCTGGTGTTTGGCTTTCTGGCCTACCGCCAATACCGAAAGGCGGTGGTGTTTGCATGACAGCGCATAAAATGCAAAAGTCTCTGCCCGCCTTTGTGTGGGATAACTTCCGGCTGCAGCGGGCCGATTTTATCATCGTACCGGTGGGAATATTCGGCTTCTGGCTGTTAGTGATGCTGCTGCTGGCGGCCATCACCTTTTTCTCGGGCGACAACGAGATCTTCGGTGTGGGCATTCCGGGGGCGCTGGCACTGGTGGGCGCCCTTATGCTCACCGCCCTTACCGCCTTCAGCCGCATCTGGATCGAATTCAAGATCGGCGTGCAGATGAGCATCCCCCGCCGCCGTATGCTGGCGGCCGAGCTGGCGCTCAGTGCCGCCACTGCCACCGAAGGTCTGCTGACCGCATGGCTTTTGGATCGGGCGTGGATGGTGCTGGCACAGGCTGCGGCCGCGCGGTACGGTGCGGCGGTGACCACCTATTACGAGCCGGTCCTTGCCTACATGCTCTGGTGGGGCTGGCTGCTGTGTTGGTTGCTGCCCCCCGCGCTGGGCAGTTTTGGCGGTGCGGTGGTGCTGCGGTTTGGCGCCAAGGGCGGCTGGACGCTGTATCTGATCATGATGACCTTCTGCCTGACCGTCAATTACTGGATCGACCCCTTGTTTGACAAGGTGGGCGGCATTGGCGACGGCATTATGGCCGTTCTGCCCGCGTTGGGGGTTGTGCTGGCCTTTGCTGCCGTGGGGGCCACCGTGGTTTTGCTGCGCCGGGTGGCGATCACTGACTGATTTGCCCTTTGCCGACCGAAAATAACACAATTGCGATAAACCGCCCCAAAGCCTTTGCGTTTTGGGGCGGTTTGCTCTATAATAAGAAAAAACGACGCCCCCGGGGCAAAAAGGAGAAGCTATGAATTCGTTGCTTGGCATGATCGTGATCATTGTTGTGATCGTTGTAGGATACCTTGTCAAAAACAAGGTGGAAAAGCACATGCTGCGCGAGCAGACCGGCGAGGTGGTCATTCAGGCCATGGAAAAGCAGGGCGAGGTGTGTATGATCCAGTACCGCAGGCCGGACGGCAAAACCATCACCCTGCGGGTGCCCGAGGGCGAATACAACCGCAGCAAGCAGGGAGAGCCGGGTGTGCTGACCTGGATCAAGGACAGTTTCGTGGAATTTGAAAGCGAAGACCCGCTGCGCAAGTTCCGTGGCTAAGCGTTTTTCATACAACAAGCAAGCCCCCGCGGCGCCATTGGCGCTGCGGGGGCTTTTTGTGCAATCGGCTGTTTACTTCAGGTCAAACCGCACCACCACAAGGCGGTACCAGACATAGGGGAACATGTTCCAGATCATCCACAGCTCCATCAGCAGGTAGTTGGGCAGATCCTTCCAGCGGAAGGGGCGCTTTTCCACCTTGCCGGCCTTCAGCAGGGCAAAGGCCTCGCGCATGCCCTTGTTCCACTCTTCCTTGTGGCCCTTGCGGTAAAAGGCGTAGGTTTTCAGCGCATAGCCCAGCGCCTGTGGGATAAAGTTGAGCACCAGCATGAACAGCGGCTGGTTTTTCCACGGAAGAAGAATGCTGTTGCGGCCGCTCTGGGTGCTTTTGAAGCCGTTGTATTTCACCGCGCCGGTGGTGGCACCGCAGATATGGTAACATTTGGCGGTGGGGCACAGAATGTTTTTGTAGCCGGCGTTGTTGGCCCGCCAGCTCAGGTCCACGTCCTCGAAATAGGCAAAGAAGGTCTCGTCAAACAGGCCGATCTCATCCAGAATACTTTTGCGGTAGAGCGACGCGCCGCCGCAGGCCGAAAAGATCCGCTTTTGTTTGGTGTAGCGGGTCACATACCGGCCATCGCCTTCTTTGGCAGCAAAACCGATCAGGTTCACATAGTCCCCCGCGTCGTCGGCCAGTTCCCGCTCAAAGTGGCGGATCATCAGACTTTGCACCGCAAAGATCTTCGGGTCGGTGTCGGCCACCTTCAGCAGTTCAGCCAGCCAGTACGGCTCGGCAAAGGCGTCGTTGTTGAACAGCACCACATACTCGGCTTTTGCGGCACGAATGCCCTGATTGACCGCGTGGGAAAAACCGGTGTTTTCGCTGTTTTCGATCAGGGTATAATTGGGGCGGCTGCAGTAGCTGCGGGCAATGTCCAGACTTTCGTCGGTGCTGCCGTTGTCGATGATGATCAGCTCTAAATCCTGCTCGGTCTGGGCCCACACCGATTCGATGCTGTCTTTCAGCCAGCCCTTGCCGTTCAGGTTGGGAATGACGATGGAAGCTTTGTATTCTTTCATGGCCGGAATGCCTTTCACTGGATTGTTTTTTGCCAGTATATCATATTTTGCGGCATAAAAACAGGGCGGAACACCCAAGTGTTCCGCCCTGCAGCTGTTTTTTGGTGGGCTTAGCCCTTCAAAGCCTCCAGAATGGCAGCCTTGACAGTCTCGCTGTCCTGGCAGCAGACCAGCACCACCTCGCCGCTGTCGGCAACGGTAACGGTGGCAGCCTCAGCAACCTCGAACTGATCGGCCAGATAGAACTCGAAAGCCATCTTCTGGTTTTCGATAAAGGTTTCCAGCGCGGTCTTTACCGCTTCGGTCTGGCCCTCGGCGGGCTTTACGATGGCAACGCCGTAGCACTGGGTCATCATCAGAGACACCGAAGCAGAAAAATCGGTGTAGATGGCGGGGTCAAAGTCCTTGTATTCGATGGAGCCGTCGGCATGCTCAACCATCTGCTTCAGGCCCAGCAGGGGCAGCACCATATCGTTGGCAAAGCTGTCCAGCTGGCCGGGCTCGGTGTACTCGGCGGCAAAACCGTCAACGGCCACAAAACCTTCGCCCTCCTTGTTGGGGCTTACGGTCATAAAGGCCTCGCTGAATTCGGCAGGGCGGGAATCGTGGATGATCTGGGCGTAATCCTTCGGGGTGGAAGAGGAAGTGGGCTTGCTGCCGCAGCCGATCAGGCCAAAGCAGAGCACCAGAGACAGAGCCAAAGCGATAAAACGTTTCATAAAATGATCTCCTTTACGGTGTGGTCAATGTATTGTTTTAAAAGCAGTGTGCCCGGCTGATGGGCACAGTACTCCAAACACGAATGGAATAAAGGGAAAATTGCAGCAGCAAAAAATTTTTTAAAAATCTTTTGCGGTGCCGCGGGTGTGAGGTTCCGGCATAGGGGAATAGTTCTGGCTGCCCTCGTACCAGTCAAAGGGGAACGGTTCGTACCAGTCGCCGGAATCATCTTCAAAATAACCCGAATAGGGATTGTAGTGTGCGGCAAATTCGTTCAGCATTGTTCTGCCGAACTGCAGCACCGAGATGGCAAGAATAACAGCAGCAAGCAAACCTGTCACGCCAAACACACCGGTTTTGATCAGGCTGGCCCGCGCCAGTTTGCGCCGGGCGGGGCTGGTGGTGCGGCCAAAGCTCCAGTACAGCATAAAACCAAGGCCCACCAGCGGCACGGCAAACAGCACCAATGTCCAGAAATACTGGGCTGTGGTCAGGCTGCCATCGGGCTGCTGCTCGGGCAGTGGGGCATACCGTGGGCCGGGTTTCCGGGGAGGATCGGCGGGTGCAAATTCCGGTTCGAATTCAAACTGCAATTGATCGGCAGGGATCTGTTCCGCAGCGCCATGCTTCAGCATCCAGTGCAGCAGGCGAGACTGCGGCAGCGGTGGTTCGTCGGGCGGATCGGCTTCAAAACGAATCTGACCATTGCCCTGTGACGGTATATCATCGGAGCCGTCGGCAGGGGCTGCCGGGGGCGCGGGCTGTTCTTCGCTGCCGACCTGCGTGCTGCCCGAGGAAGCTGTCCTGACTTGCTGCGGCTGAGCAGGCGGCAGTACCGTATTGCAGGCAGAACAAAGGGCGGCGTCGGCCGGCAAAGCGGCGCCGCAGTGGGGGCATAATTTCATGGCTTGTCCCTCCTTGGGTCACAGCGAAAGCGAATCAAGGCCGTTGCGGTCTACCGGGGTGGACAGAATGATCTGGGTGCTGGTCTGGCCCAGCTTCTGAAAGCTCATGATCAGATGCTCCAGATGGGCCATGTTGGGGCAGCTTACCTTGACCAGAAAGCTGTGGTCACCGGTAACGTGGTAGCACTGCAGCACCTCGGGGCTGCACTGTAAAAGGGCCATCAGTTCGTCCCGCACGGCAGGCTTGGCCGCCACACTGATCAGCGCATCCACCCGCGAGTCGTCCTCGGGCTGGCGCAGCACCACCGTGTAGCCGCCGATGATGCCCTCGTGCTCCATCTTGTGGATACGGCTGGACACCGCCGGGCTGGTAAGGGCAATACGCTCGGCAATGTCTTTTACCGGCATGCGGGCATTCTGCGAAAGCAGCTTTAAAATCTTGCGATCAAGGTCGTCCATAAAGGCAAACTCCTTTATTTATGGTGTGATTATACCATAGTTTTCACAAAATAAAGTAAACTTTTAGATAAAATCACGAAAAGAAACTTTTGTCAAGTTTTTGCCGGAAAGCTTCTAAATTATATAAAGTTTTTTGTCGCTTGTAAAGATGATTTTGAAAGTTTTACCAGAAAATCTCATTTGACAATAAATTATTTTACGGTATAATGAGTTTGCGGTCAGGGCAAAGCCCCCGCCACAACAGTACAATTCACTCACTTTATATACTTTCCCACCCCTCTATACACAAAACCCCGCTGCCAGGCGGGGTTTTGTGTTTGTATGCAAAAAATGGGCTTTGTGCAAATTTACAAACAGAAAAACACCCGTGTCGCAGACACGGGTGTTTGCTTTTTCGGGGTTATACCAGATAGGGCTGCAGCTGATGCAGCTGCTCGGCCTTTACCACGCCTTCCACATACAGGCCCTCGGCACGGTATTCTTCGGCGGTGATGCTGCCGTTTTCGCGCAGCAGATTGGCCAGCCCCAGCTTATCGTAGGGCAAAAGCACCTGCACGCTGCGTACCCGGTGGCTCAGCAGCTCGTCCAGCTTTTCCACCAACGCGTTCAGGCCGTAGCCGGTGTGGGCGCTGGTCAGCAGAATGCCCGGGTCAAAGGGCACAGCGCCGGCCTTGTCGCACTTGTTGTACACCGTAATGGTGGGAATGTCATCGCACTCCAAACTGTGCAGCACCTCGGCGGTTACCTCCAGCTGCTGTTCCCGCTCGGGATCGGCGGCATCGGCCACCCGGATGATCACATCCGAAAAGGCGGCTTCCTCCAGGGTGCTTTTAAAGGCCTCGACCAGATGGTGGGGCAGCCGGCTGACAAAGCCAACCGTGTCCACCAGCAGAATGGCCAGACCGCTGGGCAGCACCAGCTTGCGGCTGGTGGGATCCAGCGTAGCAAACAGCATATCGGCCACCCCTACCTCGGCATCGCACAGCTTGTTCAGCAGGCTCGATTTGCCCACGTTGGTGTATCCCACCAGACTGACCACCGGCATGCCGGTCTTTTTGCGGGCGCGGCGGTTTTCCCCCCGGCGCTTTTCCATTTCAACCAGCTTTTCGCTCAGCGCGTCGATGCGGGCATGCACATGGCGGCGGTCCAGCTCCAGCTTGGTTTCGCCGGCACCACGGCGGGCACCGCCGCCGCCGCCGCCACCGCCGCCCTGCCGGGACAGGCTTTGGCCCAGCCCCTGCAGCCGGGGCAGCCGATAACGCAGAAAGGCCAGCTCGGTTTGCAGCTTGCCCTCATTGGTTACCGCGCGGCTGCGGAAAATCTCCAAAATCAGCATGGTGCGGTCCAGCACCTCGATGCCCAGCGCCTCGCTGATGTTGCGGATCTGGCTGCCGGTCAGCTCGCCGTCAAACACAGCGCACTCGCATTCCAGATTCATGGCGGTCAGGCGGGCTTCCTCCAGCTTGCCGGCGCCCAGCACGGTGCCGGTTTCGGGGGCGTGGCGTTTTTGGGTCACCTGCCCGACCGCTTCCATGTGGTTGGCTTCGCACAGGGCGGCCAGCTCGTCCAGACTGCGCTCGCAGTCCCATTCACCCATATCCAGTGCCAGCAGCAGCACTTTGGCGGGGGGCGTTTCGGTTAAAATATCGATCAGTTCGCTCAAGTTCGGGTTCCTTTCTCTTTCAGGTGGGCTTCGCGGGTCAGGGCGTACACCCGGCACTCGACGGGGGTGCCGTCAAACCGATGGTACAGGTCGTTGTGGTCGTACACAAAGCCGGCGTGCTCCATCACGCGGCCGCTGGCGGGGTTGTCCACCGCGTGGCAGCTGGCGATCCAGCCAATGTCGGTCTGTTCAAAAATATAGTCCATCACGGCCCGCAGCGCCTCGGTCATAAAGCCCTTGTTCCACCAGGCCTTACCGATGCAGTAACCCACCTCCCATTGGCTATGGGTGAAATCCAGGCCGGGAATGTTCCACAGCTCGGGGCGTACCTGTTCGTTCAAAGCATCGTCCATCAGGCTGAAGCTGCCGAACACCTCGCCGGTGGCTTTTTCCACAATGGCCCACTGATAGTAGTCGGGGTTGGGGTACAGCTCGGCCCATGCAGCCAGCAGCTGGCGGGTCATCTCCGCATCGGGGTGGGGGTCCCACCGCAGAAAGCGGGTCACTTCGGGGTCGCTGGCCCAGTTGCGAAACATGGCCGGGGCGTCGGCGGGGGTAAGGCGGCGCAGAAGCAGCCGCTGGGTTTCGATGGTCTGTGTGCCTGCATGGCGCATGGTGTTCACCTTCGTTTCTGAATTATAATGTACCCGATTATAGCAGAGTTTCGTCAAAAAAGAAATGTAAAAATGCGCGCCCGACCCACATTTTCTGGGGCCGGGCGCCGGTTTTGTCATTTGGTCTGCAGTTTTTCCAGTTCCTCCAGCAGATAAGGAGTATTCTGGTAAACATAGTAGTTCAGCCAGTTGGAATATAGCAGATGAGCATGGCTGCGCCAGCGGAACAGCGGCGGCTGGGTGGGATCGTTGTTGGGGTAATAATTCTTTGGCACCTCGATGGGCAAGCCCTTGTCCACATCGCGCCGGTATTCTTTGTCCAGCGTATCCTTGTCGTATTCGGGGTGGCCGGTGACAAAGATCTGGCGGCCGTCCTCAATGCTCAGCAGCAGGGGGCCGGCTTCGTCGCTTTCGGCCAGAACCCGCAGCTTGCCGCTGCGCTCGATGTCGGTGCGGCGGATGCCGGTGTGCCGGCTGTGGGGGGCAAAAAACACCTCGTCAAAGCCGCGCATCAACGGGTTGCGGGGGCGCACCACCCGATGCTCGAATACACCAAACATCTTTTTGGGCAGCGGCTCTTTGTGCACACCGTAGTGGTAATACAATGCGGCCTGTGCGCCCCAGCAGATGTGCAGGGTGGAGTAAACGTTGGTCACGCTGAAATCCATAATGCGGCACAGCTCGGGCCAGTAGTCCACCTCTTCAAATTCCATCTGCTCCACCGGCGCACCGGTGATGATCATGCCGTCGAACCGTTCGTCCTTGATCTGATCCAGCGTTTTATAAAATTCGCCCATGTGGCTGGCCGAAACATGGCTGGCTTCGTGGGTGGCGGTTTGCAGCCAGGTCACCTGCACCTGCAAAGGGCTGTTGGCCAGCAGGCGGGCGATCTGGGTCTCGGTAACGATCTTGGTAGGCATCAGGTTCAAAATCAGAATGCGCAGCGGCCGGATGTGCTGGCTGGCGGCGCGCTCCTGATTCATGATGAAGATGTTTTCGCCGGTAAGCGCGTCGTAGGCGGGCAGGGTGCGGGGAATGATGAGGGGCATGGCGGGTACCGTCCTTCTGTCAGTTTTTGGCGGGGGCGGAAACAGGCTTGGTCGCTCAGATCTGGTCCAGTGCCTGTGCAATATCGGCGATCAGATCCTCGGCGCTTTCCAGACCGCAGCTCATCCGCACCAGCCCGGCGGGTACGCCGGCGGCGGCCAGCTGCTCGTCGTTCATCTGGCGGTGGGTGCTGGAGGCCGGGTTCAGGCAGCAGGTACGGGCATCGGCCACATGGGTCTCGATGGCGGCCAGCCGCAGCGCCTTCATAAATACATTGGCGGCGTCGCGGCCGCCGGTCAGCTCAAAGCTGACCACGCCGCAGCTGCCGTTCGGCAGGTACTTTTTGGCCACCTCATGGTAGGCGTCGCCGGGCAGACCGCAGTAGTTCACCTTGCTTACCTTGGGGTGGGCGGCAAGGAACTCGGCCACAGCCTGTCCGTTCTCGCAGTGACGCTTCATCCGCACGTGCAGGCTCTCCAGACCCAAATTGAGCAGGAAAGCGCTCTGCGGGGCAGGGGTGCAGCCAAAGTCGCGCATCAGCTGGGCGGTGCACTTGGTGATGAACGCGCCGCCCTGGCCGAAACGTTCGGTGTAAGTCACACCGTGGTAGCTCTCATCAGGAGTACACAGACCAGGGA
>JAFULE010000197.1 GCA_017483235.1 Faecalibacterium sp.
CAGGTTGGGGCGGTCCTGGTCGCCATCGGCCTTGAATAATACAAAGCCCTCGGGTCTGTTGGTAAAATAGAAATATTCGGTGTTATCGTACAGCGGCGGGGTCAGGTAATTGGGGATAATGGTGCCGTCGCCCGGCTTGCGCTCAGAAAAGCCCATAGCTGCAAACACTTCAGCGGGAATGCCGGCGCAGTAGCAGTCGGCATATTCGGCGCCGGTGTCGGCCAGCAGCTTGTCCACCGCCGCGCCAATGCGGGGCAGAACCGCATCTTCGCCAATATAGTCCACAATGCGCAGCACCGGGATCTCACCGTTTTCGCCGCTGGCCACGGTGCGAGTGACCAGATACCCCAGCAGCGCACCCTTGTCGTGGATGCTCCACACATCGTAATTCAAATGGGGGAAAGCAAAATACCGCCGGGTGATATACCACAGATCCTTGGCGGGGGTGTGGCTGCTGGGAGGCAGGCCCAGCCCCTGAAGCCGCACCGTGGTGGATACCCGGTCCAGCGTCAGGTCGCCGCTTGCCGGCAGCCGGGCGAAGCTTGCCGGGCGGCACAGTTTGTAATCCTGCACCGAGGCCCGCGCTGCCAGACGATAATAGTGCGGCAGCCGCTCGGCTTCCCATCCCAGAAAGCGATAGAACACACAGGTGTTTTCCCGAATGTTGTTGCAGGCCACCACCCGGGCACCGGTCAGGCCGGGCAGGGCGTTCATCAGCTCAAGACCTGCGCCGTTGGCTCCCTTTACCGCAACCCACACGCTGACCCACAGGTCAGGGGTTTCGCTGTGGTTGGCCAGAATATAACCTGCCGCTGCCTGCCGTTCGCCCTCGCACTCTGCAACGGCAAACTGCAGCCGGTCACCGCAGTAATAGTACTCAAAAAATTCTTTGCGGTTTACCAGCGGCAGTTTCCAGTCGAAGTTGGCGTTGATAAACTCGATCAGCCGCGGCCGCTCGTGGTATTCGGCAAGGCGAAAGGTCAGGGGCGCGGCGTTTTTCTTTTTAGGCAATGGTGCTACCTCCGGTAACCGGCAGTGTCACGCCGGTAATAAAGCCGGCTTCGTCCCCCAGCAAAAATTCCATGGCAGGCACCACGTCCTCCACCCGGGCATTGCGCTTCATGGGGTTGGCCTCGGCGGCAGCCTGTACGATCAGGTCGGGGGTATCGGTCAGGAAGCTGGTCTCCATCATGCTGGGGGCCACGCTGTTTACCGTAATGCCGAAGGGGGCGTATTCCACCGCAAGGCTCTTCATCAGGCCGTGCAGGGCACTTTTGGCCATCACGTAGGCGGTCATATTTTTGGGGGGCGCGCCGATGATATAGCTGGTTTCGATAAACAGCACCCGGCCAAAGCGGGCCTTGGCCATCTTGGGCAGCAGGGCCTTGCACAGCTGCACCGCGCTGTTTACCTGCACGTTCATGTCCAGTGCAAACCGCTCGTCGTCATAGTTTTTGAATTTGGTGTTCACAGCGCGCAGGGCAGGCAGATGCACAATGTGGGTGGGCAGCGGGTGATTGTACCGCACATCGTCCACAAAGGCGCCGATGGCCTGTTCACTGGTCAGGTCTACATCGTAGGGGAAGATACGCCCCGGGTTGGCCAGGCACAGCTCGCTCAGCTTGGCCAAGTCACCCGACCCCTGGGCGATGATGCGATCGCCTTCTTCAAATTTTGCCAGCAGACGGGTCATCAGGGCGCGGCCCACATCGCTGGTGGCACCGGTGATCAGATAGGTTTTTGCCATAGTGCTTCTCCTTTACTTTGCCAGCCCGGCCACATACACGCCGCGGGTCACCTTTTTGCCGTCCTGATTGGTGATGGTGAATTTTACGGTGATCTGGCTGAATGTTTCGTTTACCTCGGCAACCTTGCCGGATACGGTCAGAGTGTCGCCAATGAACACCGGTTTTGCAAATTTCGAATCTACCTGATGCAGCAGGCAGTGCTCGCCGGGCAGGTAAACGCCCGCCAGAGTGGATACCATCGAGGCACCCAGCATACCATACACCACCCGGCCCGGATAGCCGCGCCCGGCGGCATAATCGGCATCCATGTGAATGGGGGAATTGTCGCCGGTGATGGCATAAAAGTGATCCATCATCTCGGCGGTTACGGTTATGGTAAAGCTTTCGGTAGTGCCAACGGCCAAATCGGCCAGAGTATAGCTGTTCATGGGCAATGCCCTCCATTTCCTGTGTTATAAAAAAGCACACTGCCGGGCGCTGCCAGACAGTGTGCTTTTTTTAGGCTGCTTTTTATTAGCCGACCATGCGCTCGATCAGGTCCAGCAGGTCGCCCACGTCCTTCAGGCCGCGCACATCCTCCAGCTTGAACTTGATGGCAAACTTCTTTTCCATGGCGGTCAGCAGGTTGATCTGCTCCAGGCTGTCCCAATCCTCAATGTCATCGGCACAGGTGGCGCGGGTGATCTCCAGTTCTTCGTCGTCAAAGTTGTCGCGGAAGATCTCCTGCACGGCGTCAAAAATGGTCTGCTTGTCCATAATGCTGCTCCTTTCAAACGCGCCGAACTTCCATCACACTGCACTGCGGTGCGCGGTCGGCCGGAATGTGGTAAACGTACTCTTTATTACCGGCTTCGTCGACGCTGGTCTGTTCAAAGCCGATTGTAGCATAAAAGTCCTTGACAAGCAAGTTTTTCGCGGTGGGATAGTAATGGCCGCGAATGGTTTTTACCCCCTTGGCGGCGGCATCGGCGCACAGGCAGTCGAACATGGCCTTTTCCATATCGCGCTTCAGTACGCGGCAGCTCATCACCCACAGGTCCATATCCATCACGTCTCCGTCCACATGGCCGATGACGATGGACACGATACCGTTGTCGCCGAATTTATCTACCAGACGGCCATACAGGGTCACATAGTTTTCGTCACCGATCAGGCCTTCCACCTCGGCGGCGGTGTAACGGCGGGTGGTCAGGTTGAACTGGTTGGACTTGTTGATCAGCTGGGTGATGCGCTCGGCATGGGGGGCGTCAAAGGCGCCAAAGTCGCCGGTCATCTCCAGACTGCGCAGATACTCGCTGTAATCGCCAAAGCTGGCCTGCATTTCGGCGCGCTGGGCGTTCTGCTTGTACATGGCCACACGTTTCTGATCGTCGGCCGAAAGATTGGTCACCTCAAAGTAGCCACTGCGGTCGATGGACTTGATGTAATCCTCGGGGGCACCCAGCTCGGGCACGGCCACGCCGGCCACCTGCTGGCGCACGATCTCGCGCTCGGCGGGGTTGTCATCCACAAAAACAAAGCTGTCGGGGAAGATGTTGATCTCCTTGGCCATGTTGACGATGTTGTGGCTCTTGGGCTCCCAGTTGGCCTTGAAGCAGATGAAGTCTTCCTTTTTCAGCACGCTGTCGGCTCGCTTAAAGCCGGCCTCGGCGTTCACCATCTCGTTTTTGCTGTTTACATTCAGCAAAACGCCCACGGCACTCAGTTCCTTCAGATACTGCTGGAACTCCATATACGCCATGCCGGCGGGGGTCTCCAGACCAAAGGTGATGCCCTCGGGGCCGTCGTCACCGATCACACCGCCCCACAGGGTGTTGTCCAGATCCAGCGCCAATGCCTTTTTGTTTTTGCCCAGCAGGCTTTTGATGATGTTAGCCACGCTCTGGGCCAAATAGGGCAGCTTGTCCAATGCGCAGGGGTACTTGTAGGCATACCATGCAGTCTGGTCGCTGAAGGCGTCCATGCCGTGCTGCGCCTGCAGGTAGCACAAATCGTTCAGATATACGTTGGGGGTGCTGTCGGCAAAATCGGCCAGCAGCTCGTTCAGCTTGCGCACAAAGCGCACCTTGCCGGCGGCGGCGCTGCCTTCCCGGTTGCCCATCACGCGGTAGGGGGGCAGTTCGAAGTTGTTCAGAATCACCGGGCAGCCCAGCTTCAAACCGGCTTGTGCTGCGGTGATAAAGCGGCCGGCCTCCGCTTCGGCCAGTTTGGCTACGGTGTCGGCGTCGTCGCCGGGCACCGGCCATACCTTGATGTTGCGCATACTGGTGTGCAGATAGACGATATCGGGCGCAAAATTGGCCAGAGTGCCGTCATCAAACACCAGCTCTTCATAAAACAGGGCATATTCGCCCTCGTGGATCTCGGGCTTGATGCCGTTGGCCAACAGGAAAATCTCCAAAAGATCCTTGGTGGCGCCCACGGTCACACCGCTGAGCACGGCCACCTTTTTGGGCACAAGGCCTTCTTTGGCCGAAAGCTGACGCTTGATGGCCCGCTTTTTCTGTAAAATCAGAGCCGCGTCAAAGGGATGATCCAGTACATTGATAGACATGGATGGTTCCTCCAAACATGGTAGTCATATATGCATCTATTGTATCACGCCAAAGGGCGGTTTACAATCCAAAGGTCGAAGATTGCAATAAACCGGCATACTGGCGCGTATAAAAAGAAAGGGCGACTACCCGCCCAGATCTTCCAGCAGTTGCTGCACGGCCCTGGCGTCCGCAAGGTAAATGCCGGCGCGCAGCTTCAGCACATCGTATTCGGGCAGCAGATTGACATAGATGTCATAAGTTACCGGGCTGCCGGCGGCGCCGGTGCTGTCCAACGGGTAAATCGCCAACCGGCCGCCTTCGTCCCTTGCCAGATACTGAGGCGCAGCAAGCTGCCGCTGCATCCCGGGCAAAAGCCGGGGCGCTGTCATGCACAGAATGCTCAACCCCAGTGCGGCAGCGCACAGCAGAAGAATAGCGGCAAACCAGATGCGGACGGAATATTTCATCAAAAACACCTCAGTGCCCAGTTTTGGCCGGCCGGGCCGGATCAAACGCATGGTGTGCAAGTTTTTGCCCCGGCGGCTGTACTTTCGGCAGTAAAATATGCTATAATAAGATTTAACGGTTGAGCAATCGGCCGTTTGAGCTATTCTATACACAAACCAGTAGATCCTGTGCATAAAACAGGCCGGATACCCGGCCGGAAGTGAAGGAGGCGGGCGTATGGCAACAAACGAACCGCGCAAAATCAACCGCAGTGCCGCAAACGGCGCAAAGCCTGCGCAGCAACCCGCAAAGGCTGCCGCCGGCGAGGCGAAAAACGGCGGTAAAAAAACCAAAAAGGAAAAGAACCCCGGCAAAAAGAAGTGGGGCTTTTGGGGCTGGCTGTGGCGCATCGTTGTGGTGTGCGGCTGTCTGGGTGTGATGGTGGCTTCGGCTGCTGCGGTGGCCGTGGTGTACTATGTGGTAGACGCTACCGCCAACGACAATTTGGATCTGGACCGGTTGAGCCAGAGTCAGAGCAGCGCCGCCCTTGCCTACGATGCCAACACGGAACAGTGGGTAGAGATCGTGCAGTTTAAATCCACCAGCAGCCACCGCTTGCAGGTGGATCTGGAGCAGGTGCCCGAAAACCTGCAGTGGGCCTTTATCTGCACCGAGGACAAGGATTTTTACAACGAGCCCGGTGTAAACATCAAGCGCACCATTGCGGCGATGATCAACGAGTATATCTTCCCCATTCTGGGCTCTAAGCAGGGTGCCTCCACCATTGAGCAGCAGCTGATCAAGAACATTCTGGTGGACAATGCCTCCAGCGGCATTGAAGGCGCGATGCGTAAGCTGCGTGAGATCTTCCGTGCGTGGGGCTTGTACAAGAATTTCTCGAAGGCCACCATTCTGGAATGCTATCTGAACACCATTAGCTTCACCGGCACCATTCAGGGTGTGCAGACCGCTGCGGACGAATATTTTAATAAGGATGTCAGCGAGCTGACTTTGGCCGAGTGTGCGGTGATTGCCTCAATCACAAAGGCCCCCCGCACCTACGACCCCTACAACAACCCTGAAAATCTGCTCGAGCGCCGCAACCATGTGCTGTACAATATGTACGATCAGGGCAAGATCACCGAGGCCGAGTACACCGAAGCCAAAAATTCGCCGCTGGTGCTGACCGAGGACCACTCGGAATCGAATACCAGTTCGCAGGATGTGCGCAGCTATTTTGAAGATGCTTTGTACGAGCAGCTGGTCGACGATTTTATGGAACAGAACGAGTGGACCCGCGAGCAGGCCTCGGACTATATCTTCACCGGCGGCCTGACCGTGTATGCCACTGTCGATCTGGAAATGCAGGCGGCGATGGAGCAGGTGATGCTGAACGCCGACGACAAGTATTTCCCCGCCGGCTGGACCGATGAAGAGGTCAGCCAGCTTGGCGAAAACGACATTCCCGCCTATGAAAAGGATGGCGTGACCCTGAAGACCAAAACCAAGGATGACGGCACCGTGGTGTATTACCGCCGGGTGCGCACTCAGGCTGCCATGGCCACCGTGGATTACGAGGGCAATGTGCTGGCGCTGGTGGGCGGCATTGGCGAAAAAACCGGTTCCGGTTCGCTGAACCGTGCCTACGACGTGGCCCGCCAGACCGGTTCGTCCATCAAGCCGCTGACCATCTACAGTCAAGCCATCGAAAGCGGCCTGTACACCTGGTCCAGCACCATTCTGAACGCCCCGCTGTACACCGCTGCCGACGAAAAGATCAAGGATAAGTACGGCAACTGGCGCGATTGGCCCAGCAACTATGGCAATGCACCGTATGATTTCCTGCCGGTACAGATGTGGTATGGCCTGGCAAAGTCGCTGAACACCATTGCCGCCCAGGTGGGTGATACGGTGGGTGTGGACCGTATGTACGAGTTTGCCAAGAACACCCTGCAGCTGAACCACCTGAGTACCGACGACATGAACCTGGCCGCGTTGTGCATGGGCAGTCAGGCCATCGGTGCCACCCCGCTGGAAATGGCAGCCGCCTTCCAGATCTTTAACACCGGCGAGTACACCACCCCTCGTCTGTATACCTATGTGGAAGACAGCGACGGCAACATTGTGCTGGAAGCCGATACCACCAGCTATCAGGCCCTGACCCCCCAGACCGCCACCATCATGAACCGTATGCTCACCAATGTTACTTCGGGCGTGGGCACTGCGGGCAGTCTGGGCAAGATCAATGGCATGGAAACCATCGGCAAAACCGGTACCGCCAGCGATGAACGCGATCTGTGGTTTGTGGGCGCGACCCCGTACTATGTCACCTCGGTATGGTGGGGCTACGACAAACCCAAGGATCTGACCAATACAGTGGGCAGCGCCAAGGCCAAAACCAGCACCTGCGTGGCTGCATGGAAGGCCTACAATAAGCTGATCCATGAGGATCTGGAACACAAAGCCTTTGCCATGGCCGAAGACGGTGTGGAACGCAAGGCTTACTGTGTGCACAGCGGCCTGCTGGCCAGTGCCCTGTGTGCCGAAACCGCCTACGGCTATTACCACGAAGATTTCCTGCCGGATGTGTGTGATTACGGCTATTAAGCCTTCCACAAGCAAGCCGAATTCTGTCACATTTGCCAAAAATGCGCCCGGTTCCTTGCAAAGCAGGGGGCTGGGTGTTATTATTTCCGTATCTGAAATACACATGTGTGCGAGGGGTGGACAAAGTAAGTGGAAAAACGTTTTTTGCTGGTGGAAGCTTCGGTGTTGCCGGATGTATTTTTGAAGGTGCTGAAAGCCAAAGAACTGCTGGCCAGCGGTGAAGCGCGCAACATTTCGGCGGCCGTGCGGGAAGCCGATCTTTCCCGCAGCGCATTCTATAAATATAAGGACAGCATTGTCGATTCCGAAAACAGCCGCGAAATTGTAACCGTAAGCGCCACCCTGCTGGATGAAACCGGTGCTTTGCAGTCGCTTCTGGCGGCGCTGAGCGCGGCCGGGGCCAGCATTGTTACCATCAATCAGTCCAAGCCGGAAAACGGTGCTGCACAGGTGGCGGTTACCATCCGCACCGAAACCATGCAGATGAGTGCCGATGAACTGGTGGAAAAGCTGCGCCGGCAGCGCACCATTGTAGATGTGCGCTGCGGAATCTGAACCATAAAAACGAAAGGCAGGCAACAAACCATGGCTAAAATTGCAATTCTGGGCTTTGGCAACATCGGCAGCGGTGTGCTGGAGGTGCTGCGCCGCAATGCTGCCAGTGTGGCGGTGCGCGCTGGCCAGCCCGTTGAGGTAAAGTACATTCTGGATGTGCGGGATTTTTCCGCTTCCCCCGATGCAAAGCTGTTTGTCAAAACCATCGACCAGATCCTCAGCGATGACGAAGTCAGTCTGGTGGTCGAAACCATCGGCGGCACCCGCTTTGCGTATCCGTACGTCAAGGCCTGTCTGGAAAGCGGCCGCAGCGTGTGCAGCTCCAACAAAGAGCTGGTGGCTACCCACGGTGCCGAGCTGATCGCACTGGCCCGCAAAAAGGGCTGCGCCTTTCTGTTCGAAGCCTCGGTAGGCGGCGGCACCCCGCTGCTGACCCCCATGCACCAGAGTCTGGCTGCCGATGTCATCTGCGAGGTTCAGGGTATTGTCAATGGCACCACCAACTTTATGCTGACCCGCATGGAAAAGGATGGCTTTGATTTCGACGCGGCCCTCAAGCTGGCGCAGGATCTGGGTTATGCCGAAACGGTGGATCCCGGCGATGACGTGGATGGCCGCGACGCTGCCCGCAAGGTGGCCATTCTGGCCTCGCTGGCCGGCGGCCGCCACATCTACCCGCAAAACGTGCCCGCCCGGGGCATTCGGGGGGTCACCCCGGCCGATATGGCTGCTGCCCGCGAAATGAACTGCGCCATCAAGCTGATTGCCTGGGCCAAGCGCGGGGCCGACGGTGCGTTTGCCGCCGGTGTGGAACCTATGCTGGTGCCGCTGAGCAGCCAGCTGGCCGGCTGCAGCGATGTGTACAACGCTATTCTGATCAAGGGCGAAATGCTGGGTGACGTGCTGTTCTACGGTAAGGGCGCCGGCAAGCTGCCCACTGCCAGCGCGGTGGTGGCCGATGTGATCGAAGCGCTGAAAAAGGGCGCACAGGTGCATGACACCCTCTACTGGCGGGAGGAAGCCCCGCTGGAAGGCTTCCTCACCGACAGCGAGCCTGCCGCATATTATGTGCGTATCAAGGCGCTGCCCATGGCCGATGCGGCCCGTATCTACGGCGCCTGCGAGGTGCTGAACAACGTACAGGACGAAATGACCCTGCTGCTGGCGGGCATGACTGCGGCCGATCTGGCCGCTGCCGAACAGCAGGTACAGGCAGCCGGCGGTCAGGTGGCCCTGACCCTGAAAAAGCTGAACGGGTAAGGAGAAATTGCTATGATCAAGGTTTCTGTTCCTGCCACCAGCGCCAATGTGGGCTCCGGATTCGATGCGGTGGGTCTGGCGGTCAGTCTGTACAATACCGTCACCTTTGAAGAGGCCGACACGTTGCAGATCTCTTCCTCGGACGGCACGGTCATCCCCACCGGCGAGGATAATCTGGTCTACCGCTCGATGCGCCGCCTGTTCGACGAGGTGGGCAAACCGGTGCCTGCGGTAAAGATCGTGCAGACCAACCCCATCCCCATGGCCCGTGGTCTGGGTTCTTCCTCGGCCTGCATTGTGGGCGGCCTGCTGGGCGCCAACCGGATGCTGGGCGAGGTGATGGAAAAGCACGAGCTGCTGCGGCTGGCTACCTCCATCGAAGGCCACCCCGATAACGTGGCCCCTGCGCTGTACGGCGGCCTGACCAGCTGTGTGTACGAAAGCGGCGAGGTGTATTCGGTCAAGAAAAACGTGGACCGCAGTCTGGTGTTTGCCGCACTGATCCCCAGCTACGAGCTGATGACCAGCGCCGCCCGCGCGGCCCTGCCCAAAACTGTGACCCACAAAGAGGCTATCTACAACCTGTCCCGCGCGGCCTTTCTGGTGCCTGCCTTCTGCGACGGCCGGCATGACCTGCTGCGGGTGGCCACTCAGGACAGCCTGCACCAAAGCTACCGCCTGAAGCTGATGCCCGGCGGCGAAGAAATGTTTGCCGTCGCCCACCAGTGCGGTGCCCGTGCGGTGTATGTGTCGGGCGCAGGCAGCACCATTATGGCGGTAGTTGAGCGGCACGCTGCCGATGGCTTCTACACCGCTATGAAGGTACATCTGGCCGAAGACCCGGCCCTGAAAGCCTTCAGCCTGCTGCGGCTGGAGGCCGACAACGTGGGCGCAACCGTTGAATGACCCCGGGAAATGCCCGGGATACATAGTAGAGGAGAGTGAGAGAAGATGGGCTTGATCGTACAAAAGTTTGGCGGTTCCTCGGTGCGTGACCGTGACCGCATCTTCAATGTAGCCCGTATCGTAGCAAACACCCACAAGGCTGGCAACGACGTGGTGGTTGTGGTTTCGGCTCAGGGCGATACCACCGACGACCTGATCGCCAAGGCAGCCGAGATCACCCACGACCCGTCCAGCCGTGAAATGGATCAGCTGCTGGCTTCGGGTGAGCAGATCAGCATTGCATTGCTGTCTATGGCGCTGAACAGCATCGGCTGCCATGCCGTCAGTCTGACCGGCTGGCAGGCCGGCTTCCAGACCGACCGCAAGTATTCCAAGGCACGCATCCGCCGTGTGGATACCGAGCGCATCCAGTCTGAGCTGGAGCGCAACCGCGTGGTGGTTGTGGCCGGCTTCCAGGGGTTGAACAAGCTGGACGACATCACCACCCTGGGCCGCGGCGGTTCCGATACCAGTGCGGTGGCCATTGCTGCCGCCCTGAAGGCTGACCGCTGCCAGATCTACACCGATGTGGAAGGCGTTTACACCGCCGACCCCCGCAAGGTGCCCAGCGCCCGCAAGCTGGATGAGATCACCTTTGACGAAATGCTCGAACTGGCCACTCTGGGCGCGCAGGTGCTGAACAACCGCAGCGTCGAGCTGGCCAAAAAGTACAATGTTGAGCTGGAGGTGCTTTCCAGCCTGAATCCCGTGCCCGGTACTGTTGTGAAGGAGGTTACCAACGATATGGAAGGTATGCTGATCAAGGGCGTTGCCAAGGACGCCGACGTTTCTGTAATTACTGTAATGGATGTGCCCAACGTCCCCGGTTCCAGCTTTAAGATGTTCAGCTTGCTGGCACAGCGCAACATCAACGTGGACATCATTCTGCAGTCCACCGGCCGCAACGGCAACAAGGACGTTACCTTTACCTGTGCGCAGGGCGATGCCGAGCTGGCCTGCCGTGTGCTGAAGGAGCAGGGCCGCTACGACAATCTTGTGGCAGATAACAGCTGCGCCAAGGTGTCCATCGTGGGTGCCGGTATGCAAAGCCACAGCGGCGTTGCCTCCAGCATGTTCGAGGCACTGTCCAACAACCACATCAACATCCACATGATCTCCACCAGCGAGATCAAGATCAGCGTCATCATCGAAGAAAAGGACGCCGATCTGGCTGTGCGCGCCATCCACGATATGCTGGTGCACAACGTCTGATTTTCTTTTAAAGGTCAAAACAGCTGCTTCTGTGGTGGAAGCAGCTGTTTTTTTGCAAATTGTCACAATCGGGTTGGTTTACACATATTGCAAAACGCGGTATAATAAATTATTATGGCGGCGTATGCCGGTTGTGTGCAGCGCCGCGGTAACTTTATTCTTTCAAACAGTAAGGAGAACGTATGGATCAGCACGAATACTCCTTTTATCACCCCGGGCAGCCCACCGCGGCCCCGCCCCAGCCGACTCGTTCCCGCATGAACGCTGAGCAGCGCCGCAAGCGCCGACGCGCCCGCATGATCCGCCGCATTGCCCTGCTTGCGGCGTGTGCTGCGGTTGCGGTGGGGCTGCTTGTCATGGTGGGCAAGGTGGTTGTGGGGGCCGTGCAAACGGCGGTCAGCAACCGGGTGGACTACACCCCGGTGGAATACGACCTGACCGGCTATGTGTTCAACCCCAACGACCCTCTTCTGGTGATCGTCAACGCCAACACCCCGCTGGCCGAAGGCTATATGGCCGAAACCATGATCGCCGACGAAGCCACCGGCAAACAGCTGGCCACCCAAGCGGCCACCGCTTATCGCCAGATGGCTGCCGCGGCCAAGGCCAATAACATCGAGCTGATGCTCTGCTCCGGTTATCGGGACAATGCCTATCAGACCGAGCTGTTCAACGCCCGCAAGCAGAAGTATCTGGATCAGGGCTATTCCGATGCCGATGCCGACGCCCGTGCCGCCACCATTGTGGCCCGCCCCGGCACCAGCGAGCACGCCACCGGCCTTGCCGCCGATATCGTTACCCCCGACTACCAGAATCTCGACACCGGCTTTGCCGATACCAAGGCCTTTGCCTGGCTGCAGCGCTATGCTGCCGAATACGGCTTTGTGCTGCGTTACCCGCAGGATCGTCAGGCTGCTACCGGCATTGTTTACGAGCCCTGGCACTGGCGCTATGTTGGGGTGGAAAATGCCAAGGCCATTGCCCAAAGCGGCCTTTCGCTGGAGGAATTTGTGGCCCTGAACAGCCTGTAAGACCAAACAAGGAAAGAGGAAGTTGATTTGGAACGTACCCTGATCGCTCCGGGCGTGCATCTTTTGACCGACCCGGCCGAAAAATTCAACCGCTGCCGCATCTCGCTGCATTTTGCGTTTCCCGCAAAGCGGGAAACCGCCACTGCCCATGCCCTGCTGCCGCTGGTGATGGAGCGCGGCTATGCCGATTGCCCCGATATGACCGAACTGACCAAAAAACTGGCCCGGCTGTACGGCGCCGACCTTACGGTGGACGGCCGCGGGCAGGGCTTGAACCGCAATCTGTGCATCAGTATGACCGGCATTAAGGACCGGTTTGCCCTGGCCGGCGAGCAGCTGACCCGGGAATATGCCGATCTGGTGCTGGGGGTGGCCTTCCGCCCTTATCTGGTGGATGGGCTGTTTGATGCGCATGCGGTGGAAATTGAAAAAACCATGCTGCAAAAGTCGCTGGAGGACGAGATCAATGACAAGCGCATTTACTGCATGCGGCAGGCGCTGCGTGAGTTTTACGGCGATTCTCCCGCAGCGGTGCGGCAGGAGGGCTATCTGGATGAGGTACCCGGCCTGACCGCAGCCGCGGTAACGGCGGCCTACCGGGAAATGCTGCGCACCGCCCATATTGAACTGGTGGTGCTGGGCTGCGGCGCGCATACCCCGCAGGTGGTGGATGCGCTGCTGGCCCAGTTGAAGGGGATCGAACGCGCCCCCGCCCCACTGTACGAAATGTGTTATATGCCGGCCCAGCCTGCCGCTCACAAGGCCGAACGGTTTGATATGGTGCAGGCCAAGCTGTGCATGGTGTTTACCCAGAACCAGCCCATGGATGTGGACCAGATGGCCGCTTACCGGCTGGCCATGGCCCTGTTTGGCGGCAGCGTTACCAGCCGCCTGTTTTTGAACGTGCGCGAAAAGCAGAACATCTGCTATTACTGTTCGTCCTCGTTCCAGTCCTTTACCGGCAGCATGACGGTGAACAGCGGCATCGAGCCGGCCAACGCCCATCTGGCCGAGCAGGCCATTCTGCACGAGCTGCAGGATCTGTGTGCCGGCAACATCACCGACGAAGAACTGGAAGATGGCCGCCGCGGCCTTCTGGCTGGCATGACCGGCGTGGAGGATACGTTGGGCGGCATTGAATCCTGGTATTACCTCGAGGTGCTGCGCGGCGGCAGCCTGCAG